>NZ_JBHVWC010000026.1:69333-114295 GCF_042882445.1 Kitasatospora sp. NPDC058218
ACCTTTGTTGTTGGTCGCCTGCGTCTTTTTTTTATATCACACTGCCGGGGGGGGTGGGGGGGGGCCGCCTGGGGGCGGTCCGGGTCGCGCGGGCGCTGCTGGCGGGGGGCCGGCGCGCGCAGCGCCGCCTGGGAGTCGAGGACCTGGTTCTGCGCCGAGGCCCTCGCCAGGTACGCGCTCGGGTCGGAGTCGAGCATCAGCCGCACGGACGGGTCGATGCCGCCGTTGCGGTACTGCTCGGCGGCGACGGCACCGAGCTGGGTGCGCAGTTGGTTCATCGCGTCCTGGCCGCGGACGACCTTGTCCTGGATCCGGTTGGCCTCGCCCTTGAGCTGCTGCTGCTTCTCCTGGAAGCCGTTGTAGCGCTCGATCGACTGCTCGGCCTCCTCGTTGAGCCGGTCGACCTGCTCCTTGACGGCGTCGATCGTGGGCACCGGCTCGGCCCGGGCGGTGCCGGCGGCGAGCACGGCGCCGCCGGCCAGCGCCGTCGTCATGACCGCCATCCGGGCCCGACCGGGCGGGCTGGGCTTTCGGCGCTTTCCCATGGCGGTGGGCTCCTTCACGGTGGTACGGCGGCTTCACGGAGGCGCACGGGCGATCCCCGTCCACTTCTACTAAGCAACTTAATAGATAGCCGGTGCGGTTCCGCAACCCGCCCGCACCCACCCGCACCCCGTCCCGCCCGCCCCGGCGTCCACTCCCTGAGAACGTCCCGACCGGATTCCGTCCGCGGTCGACCCCTCTGAAGTGCGACTAAAGGCAAAGCGAGGGAAAGGTCACACCCTCCGCCTCTGCTGCGCCCACGCGAACGGGCGCTAACCTGCGGGGCATGACGGTCCCGCCCGAAGGGCTTCCCCTGGCCGCCGAATTCCCGGCCGCACACCGCGAGAAGTGGCAGCACCTCGTCGAGAGCGTGCTGCGAAAGTCGGGTGCGCAGCCCGCCGACGGCGCAGCGGCCGAGCAGGCGCTCACCACCGCACTCCAGGACGGGCTGCGCGCCCGCCCGCTGTACACCGCCGAGGACTCCTCGACCGAGCCCGGCTACCCCGGCTTCCCGCCGTTCATCCGCGGCGGTCGGCCGCAGGGCAGTTCGGTGTCCGGCTGGGACGTCCGCCAGCGGCACACCGACCCGGACCCGCGCCGCGCCAACGAGGCGGTCCTCGCCGACCTGGAGAACGGCGGCAGCTCGCTCTGGCTGGAGCTGGGCGGCGACGCCCTGCCGGTCGCGGCCCTGCCCGAGGCCCTGACCGGCGTCTACCTCGACCTGGCCGGCATCGTGCTCGACGCGGGACCGGAATTCACCGAGGCCGCCGAGCAGTTGTTCAAGCTCTACGAGGAGCGCGAGGTCTCCGCCGGCGCCGCCGCGGGCAACCTCGGCGCCGACCCGCTGGGCCTGGAGGCCCGCACCGGCCTGGCCGGGCGCACCGAGGCGCTGCTCGCCGACGCCGCCGCCCTGGCGGCCCGCTGCGCCGAGGGCTTCCCGGAGCTGCGCGCCCTCGTCGTCGACGCCCTCCCGTACCACGAGGCCGGCGCCTCCCCCGCGCAGGAGCTCGGCTGCTCCCTCGCCACCGGCGTCGCGTACCTGCGCGCACTCACCGCCGCCGGGCTGACCGTCGACGCCGCGCTCGGCCAGCTGGAGTTCCGCTACGCGGCCGACGCCGACCAGTTCCTGACGATCGCGAAGTTCCGTGCCGCGCGCCGGCTCTGGGCCCGGGTGGCCGAGGTGTCGGGGGCCGCGCCGGAGGCCTCGGCGCAGCGTCAGCACGCCGTCACCTCCGCCGTGATGATGACCGAGCGCGACCCGTGGGTGAACATGCTGCGCACCACGGTGGCCTGCCTGGCCGCCGGGGTCGGCGGCGCGGACGCGGTGAGCGTCCAGCCGTTCGACAGCGCGGTCGGCCTGTCCGACGCCTTCGCCCGCCGGATCGCCCGCAACACCCAGGCGATCCTGCTGGAGGAGTCGCACCTGGCCCGGGTCGTCGACCCGGCCGGCGGCTCCTGGTACGTCGAGCAGCTGACCGACGAGCTCGCGCACGCCGCCTGGGCCTGGTTCCAGGAGATCGAGCGGGCCGGCGGCCAGCGGGCCGCACTGGGCTCCGGCCTGGTCCGCGAGCGGATCGCCGCCACCTGGGCGGAGCGCTCGGTGGCGCTCGCCAAGCGCCGCGAACCGATCACCGGCGTCAGCGAGTTCCCGAACCTGGACGAGCAGCCGCTGGTCCGCCGGCCCGCCCCGGCCGGGCCCGGCGGCGGGCTGCCGCGGGTGCGCCGCGCCGAGGCGTACGAGGCGCTGCGGGCCCGCTCGGACGCCCGGCTGGCCGCCACCGGCGCCCGCCCGGCCCTCTTCCTGGCCTCCCTCGGGACGGCCTCCGCGCACACCGCGCGGACCACCTTCGCCGCCAACCTGTTCCAGGCCGGCGGCATCGCGACCGCGGCCGTGGAGACCGCGGTGGCCGAGCCCGGCGCCCCGGCCAGGGTCGCCGAGGCGTTCGCCGCCTCCGGCGCACGGGTGGCCTGCCTCTGCTCCAGCGACCAGCTGTACGGCGAGCACGCCGAGGCGGTGGCCGCGGCGCTCAAGGCCGCCGGCGCCCGGCGGGTGCTGCTGGCCGGCCGGCCCGGCGAGCAGCGCGAGGCGTACGAGCGGGCGGGCGTGGACGGGTTCGTCTTCGCGGGCGGCGACGCCGTCGCGGTCCTGTCCTCGCTCCTGGACGAGATCACCGACGAAAGCGGAGTGGCGTGATGATCCCCGACTTCACCGGAATCGGGCTGGACGGGGACGGCCGAGCGGACGTCACCGGCGAGCAGTGGCGCGGCGCCTGGCGGCAGGCCACCGGCAAGGACGTCGACGAGCTGCTCTGGGACACCCCGGAGGGCATCGGCGTCAAGCCGCTCTACACCGCGGACGACCTGGCGGGCCTGGACTTCCTGGGCACCTACCCCGGCATCGCCCCGTACCTGCGCGGCCCGTACCCGACGATGTACGTCAACCAGCCGTGGACGGTCCGCCAGTACGCCGGCTTCTCCACCGCCGAGGAGTCCAACGCCTTCTACCGCCGCAACCTGGCGGCCGGTCAGAAGGGCCTGTCGGTCGCCTTCGACCTGCCGACGCACCGCGGCTACGACAGCGACCACCCGCGGGTCACCGGCGACGTCGGCATGGCCGGCGTGGCGATCGACTCCATCTACGACATGCGCCAGCTCTTCGACGGCATCCCGCTGGACAAGATGTCGGTGTCGATGACCATGAACGGCGCGGTGCTGCCCGTGCTGGCGCTGTACATCGTGGCGGCCGAGGAGCAGGGGGTGGCGCCCGAGAAGCTGGCGGGGACCATCCAGAACGACATCCTCAAGGAGTTCATGGTCCGCAACACCTACATCTACCCGCCGCAGCCGTCGATGCGGATCATCTCGGACATCTTCGCGTACACCTCGCAGAAGATGCCGCGGTACAACTCGATCTCCATCTCCGGCTACCACATCCAGGAGGCCGGGGCCACCGCCGACCTGGAGCTGGCCTACACCCTGGCCGACGGCGTGGAGTACCTGCGGGCGGGCCTGGACGTCGGGCTGGACGTGGACGCCTTCGCGCCGCGCCTGTCGTTCTTCTGGGCGATCGGCATGAACTTCTTCATGGAGGTCGCCAAGCTGCGCGCGGCCCGGCTGCTCTGGGCCAAGCTGGTCAAGCAGTTCGACCCGAAGAACGCCAAGTCGCTCTCGCTGCGCACCCATTCGCAGACCTCCGGCTGGTCGCTCACCGCGCAGGACGTGTTCAACAACGTCACCCGCACCTGCGTGGAGGCGATGGCGGCCACCCAGGGCCACACCCAGTCGCTGCACACCAACGCCCTCGACGAGGCACTGGCGCTGCCGACCGACTTCTCGGCCCGGATCGCCCGCAACACCCAGCTGCTGCTCCAGCAGGAGTCCGGCACCTGCCGTTCGATCGACCCGTGGGGCGGCTCCGCCTACGTCGAGAAGCTCACCCACGACCTGGCCCGCCGCGCCTGGCAGCACATCCAGGAGGTGGAGGCGGCCGGCGGCATGGCCAAGGCCATCGACGCGGGCATCCCCAAGCTGCGCGTCGAGGAGGCCGCCGCCCGCACCCAGGCCCGGATCGACTCCGGCCGCCAGCCGGTGATCGGCGTCAACAAGTACCGGGTGGACAGCGACGAGCAGATCGACGTGCTCAAGGTCGACAACTCCTCGGTGCGCTCCCGCCAGATCGAGAAGCTGCGCCGGCTGCGCGAGGAGCGCGACGAGGCCGTCACCCAGGCCACCCTGCACGCGCTCACCCGGGCCGCCGAGGCCGGCCCGCAGCGCGGCGGCGGCCTCGACGGCAACCTGCTCGCGCTCGCCGTGGACGCGGCCCGCGCCAAGGCCACCGTCGGCGAGATCTCGGACGCCCTGGAGAAGGTGTACGGCCGGCACTCCGGCCAGATCCGTACCATCTCGGGTGTGTACCGAGACGAAGCCGGGCCGTCGGCCCCCCTCCAGCGCACCCGCGACCTGGTCGAGCGGTTCGAGCAGGCCGAGGGCCGGCGCCCCCGCATCCTGGTCGCCAAGATGGGCCAGGACGGCCACGACCGCGGCCAGAAGGTGATCGCCACCGCCTTCGCCGACCTCGGTTTCACCGTCGACGTCGGTCCGCTGTTCCAGACCCCGGCGGAGGTCGCCCGCCAGGCCGTCGAGGCGGACGTGCACATCGTCGGCGTCTCCTCGCTGGCCGCCGGCCACCTCACCCTGGTGCCGGCCCTGCGCGCCGAACTGGCCGAGGCCGGCCGGGAGGACATCACCATCGTGGTCGGCGGGGTCATCCCCCCGGGCGACTTCGACGCCCTCTACGAGGCGGGGGCGGCAGCCGTCTTCCCGCCCGGCACGGTGATCCCGGAGGCCGCCTTCGACCTGCTGAAGTCGCTCGCCGCCGACCTCGGCCACGACCTGTGAGCCGCTGACGCGATGGCGCCCCGGACGATCGACCTCGACCAGTACGCCCAGGGGGTGCGGGACGGCTCGCGCGCGTACATCGCGCGGGCCATCACCCTCGTGGAGTCCACCCGGCCCGACCACCGCGCGCTGGCGCAGCAGTTGCTCACCAGGCTGCTGCCGCACGCGGGCGGGGCGGTGCGGGTGGGCATCACCGGCGTCCCCGGTGTCGGCAAGTCGACCTTCATCGACGCCTTCGGCACCATGCTCACCGGGCTCGGGCACCGCGTCGCCGTCCTGGCCGTCGATCCGACGTCCAGCCGCACCGGCGGATCCATCCTGGGCGACAAGACCCGGATGGAGCGCCTCGCCGTCGACCCCGACGCCTTCGTCCGCCCCTCCCCCACCTCCGGCACGCTGGGCGGGGTGGCCCGGGCCACCCGGGAGTCGATGGTGGTGATGGAGGCCGCCGGCTACGACGTGGTGCTGATCGAGACGGTCGGCGTCGGGCAGTCGGAGACCGCGGTCGCGGGCATGGTGGACACCTTCCTGCTGCTCAGCCTGGCCCGCACCGGGGACCAGCTCCAGGGCATCAAGAAGGGCGTGCTGGAGCTCGCCGACGTGATCGCGGTCAACAAGGCGGACGGGCCGCACGAGACGGACGCGAAGGCAGCCGCCCGCGAACTGGCGGGCGCACTGCGGCTGTTGCAGCCTCCGGACGCCCCCTGGACGCCACCGGTGCTCACCTGCAGCGGCCGCGACGGCGCCGGGCTCGACGTGTTGTGGGAACGGCTGCAGCAGCACCGCAAGGTCCTCGACGCCACCGGCGCGCTGGAGGCCAAGCGCCGCGACCAGCAGATCGAGTGGACCTGGGCGATGGTCCACGACCAGCTCTTCTCCCGCCTCCACGAACACCCCGAGGTCCGCCGCCTCACCCCCGAACTGGAGCGGCAGGTCCGCGAAGGAACCATCCCGGCGAGCCTGGCGGCCCAGCAGATCCTGGACGGATTCTTCGGTACCGAGTAGGTCCCCAACTCCCCGGCCCCGCGTGCGAGGCCGGGGATCTAACGGTCACGGCCCGCCGCGAACCCGGCCATCACCGCGGCGGAGAAGAACAGCCACCACGCGAGGCGCACGACGGTCGCCCGGTCGAGACCCACCAAGCAGAGGAGCGGGGGCACTACGCCACCTCGCGCAGAGCTCGAAGGTCGTGCGCCGTGCCCCACCCGTGTGTGGGACACGGTGGTTCACAGGCCTCCGGGAACTCGAACCAGACGACCTTGCCGCCCCCCACCGGCTGCCATCCCCAGGCGTGCGCCAGCGCCTCCACCAGCAACAGCCCACGCCCGCTGCCCGATTCGGCCTGGCGCTCCTGCTGCGGGAGTTCCGGGCAACGGTCGGCGACCTCCACCCGCAACCGTCCGGCCCGGCGCCGGACGGTCACCTCACAGCGCTGCTTGGTGTGCACCAACGCGTTGGCGATCACCTCACTCGCACACAGCTCCACCTCTTGAAGCGCGTCGGCCGAGAGCAGCACGCCCCAGTCCCGCACGATCGCCATCACCATCCGCCGCGCCGCCGGCACCGCCTCCGCCCCGGGCGGCGCACCCCACTCCAATGGAACCGGAAACCGCGCATTGTTCAGTGGACTGACCACCACGGATACCCTCCAAGCCGGCCAGGCAGAGTAACTGCCAGTGCAGATCCACGAGTGGCTGTCTCGATAGAGACCGAGACAGCCACTCACAAGCCATCTCTCACTGTCAGTCAACAAGTCGTCACGTTCGTGAGACCATCGACCATGCGGCACCCGCATACGCGTATGCGGGTGCCGCATCGGACTGCGCCTCTTGGCGCGGCGGTGCTCGTACCGTTGGGTGGGCTGTTGAACTGGAATTCGGCAGTGATCCGGGAGGCGTCCCGCACCGGGGACTACCGCAGGGTCATCGAGCTGGCGCGAACCCATCGGCGTATGACGCAGGCTCAGTTGGGCGAGGCGTGCGGACTCTCGCAGTCGGCCGTCTCACGGCTGGAGAAGCGGGGCAGCAGCCAGTACGCCATGGATGTGCTGCTGAGGATGTCGCAACACTTGGACATTCCAGCGACTCTCCTGGGCCTCGCAGGACCCACGGTGCAGGCACGAATCGGAACTGAGAGCGTGGAGAGACGTCAATTCCTGGGAGCCGCAGCGGCAGTCGCCGTATCACCCGCGTTGGCGGTCGTTGCCGGCCCCGTCGACGAGGCCGAGCAGCAGGCTGCCTCACTTCGACTTGTCACAACGTCGTACCGCCGGCTGGACGGCTCGACCCCGTCCCGGGAACTCGCCGACGCCGTCCGTTCACATCTGCGGCTGATCCAGGGGCTGGTCGGCACGGCGCCGACCGACGTCCATCGGATCAGGCTCGCCACCGTCGCGAGCGAGGCGGCGAGCCTGGCTGCCTGGCTGGCATGGGACATGGGGGACCACGGGTCAGCACGGTCGTTCTACGGGGCGGCGATCAAGGCTGCCAGATCAGGAGCGAGTCCACTCCTCGCCGCGTACCAGATCGGAAGCCTGGCGCAGTTCGAGGCACACACCGGCAACGGAGTCCAGGCGCTCAGCCTCGCAGAGCGAGCCCGTAGCCACCTGGCGCCCGGCTCCCCCGCGGTCGCTGACGCATGGCTGTCGGCGGTGGAGGCCCTCGGACACGCGGCCGCAGGCGACCAACGCGCTGCCGACCGTGCACTGACACGCAGCCGAGCCGCGGTCCGGGCTGAGCCCGGAGCCGAGCCGCCTCCTTGGCCGTGAGTGTTCACCTTCGACGAGAGCAAGGTTGCCGGGTTCAGAGTGACCTGCGGCGCCAAGCTCGGCCTCTCCAGGTGGGTTTCCGAAGACACGGGCCCGGTCCTCACCTCCGGTCACACGAAGCAACGTGCGCTTCTCGTACTGGACATCGCGGCAGGCCATCTCGCCGCAGGACGTGTCGAGGCGGCATTCGCGCTCGCGACGCAAGCTCTGGACGTCGGCCTCCAGTACCGTTCGGGGCGGATCGTCGAGCGGGGACGCGCACTCCGACGATCGTTCAACACTTCCTCGCCTCCCAGGGTGGTGCGGGAGTTCAACGAGCGAATGTACGACGTCCATCTCTAGGGAGGAGTCCGATGCGGATCGGGATCACGGGGCACCGAGGGTTGACGACCGAGGTGGAGGGGCAGGTCCGGCGGCTGCTGGAGGATGCGCTCGCGGACGAGGATTCGGGTCGGCTGACCGTCGTGTCCTGCATCGCGGACGGGCCGGATGCGTGGCTGGCCGAGATCGCGCTGGAGCGGGGCCTCCGACTGGAGGTCGTCATTCCGGCCGATCAGTACCGGGATGGGCTGCCGGACTGGCATCACCCCGTCTACGACCGACTGCTGCACGGCGCGACGACCGTTCACCGCACCGGGCGAGTGGAGTCAGACGAGGTTGCCCACATGGCGGGGAGTGAGCTTCTCGTGCGGCAGGTCGACAGGCTCCTCGCCGTCTGGGACGGCCTGCCGGCACGCGGCTTCGGCGGGACGGCGGACGTCGTCTCGTATGCGCGGCGGCACGGCGTGCCAGTGGCGGTGCTGTGGCCGGAGGGCGCACACCGATGAACGGGGGCGACCCCGGACCGCAAGCACGGTCCGGGGTCGTTCGGTTGCCAGAAGTGGCCACGTTCAACAGTCGCTTGAGGCTCATGAGCACCACGGCGGCCACTCGACCATTCCCGACCTGATGGGAGAGGCTGAGTCCATGGATGCACTGATCACGGCCGCCACCTCCGCCGATGAAGGCCGGCGTGGCGCAAGAATCGCCGTGCTGCCGGTCGGCAGCTTCGAGCAGCACGGCGCCCACCTGCCGTTGGCCACCGACACCGTGGTCGCCGGCCTGATCGCCCAACGCATCGCCGCCGACTACGACCTGTTCCTCCTGCCGCCCGTCACCCTCTCCTGCTCGCACGAGCACGCCCACATGCCCGGCACCGTGAGCATCAGCGCTGCCACCCTGTACGCCGTGGTCAACGACATCTGGAAGTCCCTCCAGGCATCCGGTGTCCCCGGTCTGCTCATCGTCAACGGCCACGGCGGGAATTACGTCCTCTCCAACGTCGTCCAAGAGGCCAACGTCACCGGCCCGCGCGTCGCCCTCTTTCCCGTCCGCGAGGATTGGCACCAGGCCCGCACCGAGGCCGGTCTCGAAAGCAGTGGCGCCGAGGACATGCACGGTGGCGAGCTCGAAGTCTCCCTCCTCCTCCACGGAGCCCCGCACCTGATCCGCGACGGCTTCGAGCAGGACGACCACTCCGCCCCCGAGCGACCTCATCTCCTCACCCTCGGCATGGCCGGCTACACCCGGAACGGAATCATCGGCAGCCCTTCGCTCGGTTCGGCCTCGAAGGGAAAGGCGGTCCTGGACAGCTTGTCGCAGTCGGCAGCCGCTCATCTGACGCTTCTCGCCGGATGACTTGCCGGGCGCGCACCACTGCGGGGCCACTGAGGTGCCCCTCAGTGGCCCCGCAGCATTCAAGAACGGCAAGAAGGAGGTCCCCGCCTTGATGGCGGGGACCTCCTCCCCCTACCTCACAGGGTTCGCGCTCAGACGGTGGTGGCCGCCGAGAAGCGCTGCGACACGTCCTGCCAGTTGACGACGTCCCAGAGCTTGGTGACGTAGTCCGGGCGGACGTTGCGGTACTGCAGGTAGTAGGCGTGCTCCCAGGCGTCGAAGGCCAGCAGCGGGGTGGTGCCCTGGCCGACGTTGCCGTGGTGGTCGTAGACCTGCTCGACGATCAGGCGCTTGCCCAGCGGCTCCCAGGAGAGGATGCCCCAGCCGGAGCCCTGGACGCCGGTGGTGGCGGTGGTGAGCTGCTTCTTGAACGCCTCGAAGCTGCCGAAGTGCTCGGTGATCGCGTCGGCCAGCTCGCCCTCGGGGCGGTCGCCGCCCTCCGGCGAGAGGTTCTCCCAGAACAGCGAGTGCAGCACGTGGCCGGACAGGTGGAAGGCGAAGGTCTTCTGCAGGCCCACCAGGCCGCCGAACTGCTCCTTGTCGCGCGCCTCGGCGAGCTGCTCCAGGGTGTCGTTGGCGCCCTTGACGTACGCCGCGTGGTGCTTCGAGTGGTGCAGCTCCAGGATCTCGGCGGACATCGCGCGCTCGAGCGCGGAGTAGTCGTACGGCAGGTCGGGAAGCGTGTAGGTGCCCATCAGGACACGGCCCCTTTCGGCGAGTTCAACGGTGATGATCGTGCCGGGACAACACTATTGCGTATGAGTTGCAGGAACGAAGTATGGGCTCCTGCATATTCCCCGTGTGCCGTCGTGCACAATGGACGCGCAGATGTAATGAGCGACAAGGGTGAGTGACCATGACCGGATCGCCGGTGGTGCTGGGGATCGAATCGTCCTGCGACGAGACCGGCGCCGGCCTCGTCCGGGACGGGCGACTGCTCGGTCAGGCGGTGGCGTCCAGCATGGACGAGCACGCCCGCTTCGGCGGCGTGGTGCCGGAGATCGCCGCCCGCGCGCACGTGCACGCGATGGCGCCCGTCGTCCAGGAAGCCCTCGGCCAGGCCGGACTGACCCTCGCCGATGTCGGCGCCGTCGCGGTGACGGCCGGGCCCGGGCTCTCCGGGGCGCTCCAGGTCGGGGTGGCCGCCGCCAAGGGCTACGCCTTCTCGCTCGACGTCCCGCTCTACGGCGTGCACCACCTGGCCGGGCACGTCGCCGCCGCGACCCTGGACGGCGGCCCGCTGCCGAACCCCTGCGTGGTGCTGATCGTGTCCGGCGGGCACACCTCCCTCCTGCTGGTCCGCGACCTCGCCCGCGACCCGATCGTCCATCTCGGCGACACCCTGGACGACGCCGCCGGCGAGTGCTTCGACAAGGTCGCCCGGATCCTGCACCTGCCCTATCCGGGCGGGCCCGCGATCGACCGCGCCGCCCGCGACGGCGACCCGAGGGCCGTCCGCCTGCCCCGCCCGCTCAGCGGACCGAACGACCCGCCGTACGGGTTCTCCTTCTCCGGCCTCAAGACCGCCGCCGCCCGCTGGGTCGAGGCCCGGCGTGCCGCCGGCGCCGAGCCGAACGTCCCCGACGCCGCCGCCGCGCTCCAGGAGGCGATCGCCGACGTGCTCACCCGCAAGGCCGTCCGCGCCTGCACCGACCACGGCATCACCACGCTGGTGGTGGTCGGCGGCGTCGCGGCCAACTCCCGTGTCCGGGCGCTGGCCGAGCGGCGCTGCGCCTCGGCCGGGATCACCCTGCGGGTGCCGCCGCTGCGGCTGTGCACCGACAACGGCGCGATGGTCGCCGCGATCGGTGACCTGCTGGTCCGGGCGGGCGCCGAGCCGGCGCCGGCCGATCTGTCGATCGACCCGTCGGCGCCGCTGGAGTTCGCGGCGCTCACGCCGCTCGCCGCACCCCGGGCCGCCTGACCCGCTCCCCCGCGCACCCCGCCCGCCCCGGCGACCTGACTGTCTTCTGACAACGTTTCGGTTGCGGCGGGGACCAATCCGATCAGAGGCCTTCCCGCCGCCGTGCCACATGTGCCATTTTACATGTCACACATCGAGCGGTCGCGTCCCCCAACAACGCGGCCCCGAACGGCCCCGGAGGCCCCCACAGATGCGTCCCTCCCGGATATCCAAGGCCACCTTGCGCGGAGTGCCCGCGCTCGGCGCTGCCGTCTTCCTCGCGCTCGGCCTGCTCGCCCCCCAGAGCCAGGCCGCCCCGGTGGGTTCGGCCGCCCCCGCGGCCAAGAACACCACCGGCACCGCCTCGACGCCGGCGCCGAAGTCGATCCCGGTGCCCAAGTCTCCCGACGCGAGCACCGGTGGCCGCCCGCTCGCCGCCGAGAGCGTCGGCAAGGAGACCGCCGCGAAGGCGGCCCCGCAGACCCCGGCCGCCGCCACCAAGAGCGCCAAGCAGTTCTCGGCCGCCGCCGCGGCAGCCGACTGCAACATCTCCGGCGTGCTCGGCGCCTCGGGCAGCGCGCTGGTCCAGCAGCTCAAGGCACTCCCCGACGTCACCTGCACCTACCCGCTGTTCAACCTCACCGGGACCGACGCCGGAAAGGTCTTCAACGAGACCCAGATGGTGACCGTCTCGGACGCGCTGCGCACCGCCTCGGCCACCTACAGCGGCGACAACAGCGCGGGCATCGGTCAGCTGGTGATGTTCCTGCGCGCCGGCTACTACGTGCAGGAGAACAACGCGGCCGCCGTCGGCAGCTACGGCACCCCGCTGAAGACCTCGATCCGCGGCTCGCTGGACGCCTTCTTCGCCGCCCCGCGCAGCCAGGACGCCACCGAGGCCAACGGCGCGACCCTCAACGAGGCCGTCACGCTGATCGACAGCGCGCACGAGAACGGCCGGTACGCCGGCGTCGTCAAGCGCCTCCTGGCCGGCTACACCAGCAGCTGGCCGAACGCGATGGCCACCGCCGTCCAGCACGCCGGGTGGGTCATCGAGGGCGGGTTCGACGCCAAGCGGGCCGACACCGGCTTCGTCGCCGCCCTCCAGGCCGACCCGACCATCGCCACCACCTGGGCCGCCTTCGTCACCCGCAACGCCGCCCAGATGAACGGCGGCGACGTGGTCACCAGCATCGGCATGATGCTCGGCAACCTGGTCGGCAACGACGCGCTGCGGGCCCAGGGCCGCCCGCTGGTCAAGGACCTGATCAACCGCTACCCGCTGGTCGGCGCCACCGGCCCGCTCACCATGAACCTGGTCTGGTTCGCCGAGAACAAGGACAAGGGCAACTGTTCCTACTACGGCACCTGTGACCTGCCGACCCGGCTCGTCCCGCTGGTCCTGACCGTCGACCACACCTGCAACGCCAACCTGCGGATCCGCGCGCAGGACATGACGGCCCAGCAGCTGTCCGACACCTGCACCAGCCTGATCAACCAGGACGCCTTCTTCCACAAGGTCATCAAGGACAACGGGGCGATCCCCGGCGACCTGAACACCAGCCTGGAGGTCGTCGCCTTCGACGACTACTACAACTACAGCCTGTACGCCTGGATCATGTACGGGATCGCTGTCGACAACGGTGGCATGTACGAGGAGGGCAACCCGGCCAAGGTCGGCAACCAGGCCCGCTTCATCGCCCACGAGGCCGACTGGCTGCGCCCGAGCTTCCAGATCTGGAACCTCAACCACGAGTACACCCACTACCTCGACGGCCGCTACAACATGGCCGGTGACTTCGAGGCCGGCATGACCACGCCGACCATCTGGTGGGTCGAGGGCATCGCCGAGTACGTCTCGTACAGCTACCGCAACGAGCGCTACGCCGCCGCCATCACCGAGGCCGGCAAGAAGACCTACAAGCTCAGCCAGCTCTTCGACACCACCTACGACAACGCCGACCAGACCCGGATCTACAACTGGGGCTACCTGGCCGTCCGTTACATGCTCCAGTCGCACCCGCAGGACGTCGACGCGCTGCTCGCCAAGTACCGGGCCGGTGACTGGGCCGGCGCCCGCACCCTGCTCACCTCCACCATCGGCACTAAGTACGACGCCGACTTCGCGACCTGGCTGACCGCCTGCGCGGCCGACAACTGCGGCACCCTGCCGCCCGTCAACCAGGCCCCGCTGTGCACCATCGCCGACACCCGCCAGTTCGACAAGAACTGCCGCCGGGACAACGTCGCCGCCACCACCGGCAACTACAGCTACAGCTTCCTGAACCTGCCCGCCGGTGTGAAGCAGCTGACCATCACCACCAGCGGCGGCTCCGGCAACGCCGACCTGTACTACGGCGGCAGCAACTGGGCCACCACCGGCAACGCCCTGGCGAAGTCCACCAACGCCGGCAACGGCGAGACCCTGACCATCACCAACCCGCCGTCCGGCTGGGTCTACTTCAGCCTGTACGCCCAGCAGGGCTTCACCGGCGCCACCGTCACCACCCAGTACCAGTAGGCCGCTTCACCGGCGCCCACAGGGGGCCGCTGAGCACCGAGGGCCCCGCCGCACCGGCGGGGCCCTCCGCCGTGCCCGGGAGGGCCCGCCCGGGCCCCTGTGCCGCCGTCATGGCGGCACGCCACCGCTCGGCCCGCGACGCCCCGGGCGCTCGCACCACCCCCCCCCCGGAGGCCCCCGGCCTGACAACGTTTCGGTTGCGGTGGGCGGCAATCCGATCCGAAGCCTTCCGCGCGTGATGCGACATGTGCCATTTTACATGTCACACATCGAAGGCCGCGTTCCCCAACAGCGGCCACAACGGCCCCGGAGGCCCCCACAGATGCGTCCCTCCCGGATATCAACGGCCAACGCGCGCAGAATTCCTGCGCTCGGCGCGGCTTTCTTCATCGCGCTCGGCCTGTTCGCGCCGCAGAGCCAGGCCGCCCCCGTCGGCACCCCGACCCCGGCCGGCCCGAGCACCACCACGAGCGCCGCCCCGGCGCCGCGGTCGATCCCGGTCCCCAAGTCGCCCGACGCCAAGAACAGCAGCACCTTCAAGCTCTCCTCGCAGGACTACGGCCAGGAGTCCACCGCGCCGGCCGCACCGGCCACCGCGCCCGTCAAGGCGGCCAAGCAGTTCTCGGCCGCCGCCGGGGAGCCCTGTCCGGACCTGTCCGGACTGATCAACGCCACGGGCAGCGCGTTGATCCAGCAGCTCAAGGCGCTGCCGAACGTCCCCTGCGCCTACCCGCTGTTCAAGCTCACCGGTACCGACGCCGCGAACGCGTTCGGCGAGGCCAAGATGGTGACCGTCGCCAACGCGCTGCGCGACACCTCCGCCACCTACCCGGGCGACAACAGCACCTCCGTCGGGCAGCTGGTGATGTTCCTGCGCGCCGGCTACTACCTGCACGAGGTCAACCCGGGCGTCATCGGCACCTACGGTCCGGCGCTGGAGACCGCGGCCCACGGCGCGCTGGACGCCTTCTTCGCCGCACCGCACAGCAAGGACATCACCGACGCCAACGGCGACATCCTCAACGAGGTCGTCACGGTGATCGGCCAGACCAAGTCGCTCGGCCGGTACGACGGCGTCCTCCAGTGGATGCTGGCCGGCTACAACGGCACCTGGCCCCAGCTGATGAACCAGTCCCTGCAGCACTTCGACTGGATCATCGAGGAGGCCTTCGACCCCAAGGCCGACAGCCAGGGTCTGAAGGCGGCCCTCAAGGCCGACGGCGCCCTCCTCCCCGCCTGGGCCGGCTTCATCACCCGCAACGAGGACCTGCTGAACCGCGATGACATGGTCAGCAACATGGGCCGCTACCTCGGCTACGCCCTCGTGGTCCCGGAGCTCAAGGACCAGCTCCGGCCGCTGCTCAAGGACCTGATCAACCGGTACCCGAACGTCGGCCCCACCGCCCCGATCACCATGAACCTGGCGTGGGCCACCCGCAAGTTCGACAAGGGCAACTGCGCGGCCTACGGCATCTGCGACCTGAACACCCGCCTGATGCCGGTGATCCTGCCGATCCAGCACACCTGCAACCCGGGCCTGAAGATCCGTGCCCAGGACATGTCCGCGGCGCAGCTGACCAGCACCTGCACCAGCCTGGTCAACCAGGACGCCTACTTCCACAAGGTGATCGGCGACAAGGGCGCGATCCCCGGTGACGTGAACACCAACCTGGAGGTCGTCGCCTTCGACGACTACTACAACTACTCGCTGTACGCCTGGTCCTTCTACGACATCGACGTCGACAACGGCGGCATGTACGAGGAGGGCAACCCCGCCCTGCCCGGCAACCAGGCCCGCTTCATCGCCCACGAGGCCAGCTGGCTGCGCCCGAGCTTCCAGATCTGGAACCTCAACCACGAGTACACCCACTACCTCGACGGCCGCTACAACATGGCCGGTGACTTCGAGGCCGGCATCGTCACGCCGACCATCTGGTGGGTCGAGGGCATCGCCGAGAACATCTCCTACGGCTACCGCAACCAGCGCAACAGCGACGCGATCACCGAGGCCGGCAAGAAGACGTACAAGCTCAGCGAGCTCTTCGACACCGTCTACGACCAGACCGGGGACCCCGACGTCAACTCGAACCGGGTCTACCGGTGGGGCTGGCTGGCGGTCCGCTACATGCTCCAGGAGCACCCCGCCGACATCCAGGCCGTGCTCACCAAGTACCGCGCCGGTGACTGGAACGGTGCCCGCGCCATCCTGAAGCAGACCATCGGCACCAGCTACGACGCCGGCTTCAACGCCTGGCTGACGGCCTGCGCGACCAACGACTGCGGCACGCTGCCGGAGGCCCCGGTCGCCCCGGCCACCCCGCTGTGCACCATCGCCGACCCGCGCCAGTTCGACAAGAACTGCCGCCGGGACAACGTCGCCGCCACCACCGGCAACTACAGCTACAGCTTCCTGAACCTGCCCGCCGGTGTGAAGCAGCTGACCATCACCACCAGCGGTGGCACCGGCAACGCCGACCTGTACTACGGCGGCAGCAACTGGGCCACCACCGGCAACGCCCTGGCGAAGTCCACCAACGCCGGCAACGGCGAGACCCTGACCATCACCAACCCGCCGTCCGGCTGGGTCTACTTCAGCCTCGCCGCCGGACAGCAGGACTTCAGCGGCGTGAGCGTCACCACCCAGTACCAGTAGGCAAGTAGCAGTAGGCCGGTACCGGTAGGGCGGGTCGTGGCACCACGGCACTCCCGCTCGTAGCACCACGGCACTCCGGCGAAGGGCCCCGCACTCAGCGGGGCCCTTCGTCATGCCCCGGGGCCGGCGGCCCCGGCGGACCAGACGACCGACGGCGGCCGGACGGCGGCGCAGAGCGGTTGCCCCTCGGCATCGGTCAGACCGAGCCGGGCCACCAGCAGCCCGCTGCGCACGGCCGCCTCGGCGGTGTCCCGCTCGACCGCCGCCAGCATCAGCTTGGCCCGGCGGAACATCGTGCGGCCGCCACCACCGCCCGCGACCCAGGAGAGGTAGACGAACCGGGCACCCGGGCCGCCCTGGACGTACGGGCCGAGGAGGTCCACGCCCGCCGGGAGCGCCTTCGCGGTGCACTCCAGCGTCCAGACCGCCCCGGCCGCGTCCCCGGCCACCGGTTCGAGCAACTCCTCCGGCCTGCCGCGTCGTTGCACGGCGACGTGGATGTCGTCGTAGCCGGGGAAGCCCGGGGCCGCGGGGCAGCTGCGCCCCGGGAGGTCGGTGGCCTCGATCCTGATCCGCACGCTCGTGTTCGCCATGGCACCATCCTGCCGTGCGGCCCCGCGCCGGCCCGGGCAGGCGACGCCCGGGACACGACCGGCAACGCCCGGGGCACGACCGGCAACGCCCGGGGCACGACCGGCAACGCCCGGCGCAGGACCCACGGCGCCGGGGACGCGACCGGTGGCCTCAGTGCAGGACGGGCGGCCGGAGGGCGAGGACGGCGGGCACGGCCTCGGGGGCGGCCAGGCGCAGCAGGCCGTGCCCGATCCCGGCGAGCCCGACCAGCAGCGAGGGGCTGTGGACGCCGCGCGGCAGTCCGCAGACCCAGCCGCGCGCGTCCAGGGCGTCCAGGGTGGCGGCGGCCTGGCGCAGACCGGCCGCCCGCCAGCGGCCACCGGCGAGCAGCAGCGGCTCCAGGTTGCCGAAGTCGCCGTGGCAGAGGGAGAAGTTGAGGCCGAAGCCGTACCGCAGCACGGTGTCCAGGGCGGTGTCGCGCTCCTTGCGCAGCAACTCGCCGTCGGCGTCCGGCAGTAGGGCCCGCACGGCCCCTCCGGCGCCGAGCGGCTCCACCGGGCCCAGCTCGACGCGGGCGAGTGCGATGCCCGCCGCGCCGTGGCACCAGAGCGCCGGGTAGGACGGCGCGTCCGGCCCGTCGTCCTCACGGACGTCGCGCCAGTTGGCCGCGGCCGGGTCGAACAGGGAGCGCTCGTACTCCAGGGCGGAGAGGGCGAGTTCGGGCAACCGGCCGTCGCCGAGCAGGGCGCCCGCCCGGGCCAGGGCCCAGGCGATGCCGGAGCCGCCGTGGGCGAACCCGGCGAGCGGCCGGGAGGCGGCGCCGGCCAGCGAGGCGGGCAGCCAGCCCACGCCGCCCTCGGGGTGCGGGCGGGCCTGCCCGGCCAGCCGTTCGGCGCAGCGTGCCAGCGCGTCGGTCACCGCCGGACCGGGGCGCACCGCGGCCCAGGCGGCGAGGCCGCCGATGGTGCCGGCGCTGCCCGCGATCAGGTCGTGGTGGACGTCCTCGCCCGCCGTGGCGGCGGCCCGTGCCACCAACAGGGCTGCCAGTTCGTCGAGTTCGGGATCGGGACCGGAACCGGACCGGTGGGCGGCGAGCTGGGCGAGGGTGTAGAGCAGGCCGCCGGTGCCCGCCAAGCCGCCGCCGAGGCGATCGGCCCGGCGGCGGATCTGCCGGCGGAGCGTCGCTTCGGCCGCGGTGGCGGCCCGGCGGTGCTCGCGGTCGCCACCGACCCGGGCGAGCTGGTCGAGGAAGAGCACGGCACCGGCGGTGCCGCTGTACAGGTCCGGCCCGAGTTCGGCGGGCGCCCAGCGGCCCGGCGGGGCCCAGTTGGGCCCGGCCCAGGCGAGATCGGCTCGGCCCCGGTACGCCTCGCCCAGCAGCTGCTCGCCGGCTGCCACGGCCTTCTCCAGGGCCCGCGCCCGCAGCCGGCCGAGGTCTTCGGCCGGCTGGCCCGCCGGGAGGTCGTCGGGTGCCGCCGCCGGATGGGCGCGGACCACCGCCTCCGGGCGGGCCGGCGTCGGGGCGGGGGCCGCGGGCCCGGGCTCGCGGGCACCGTCCGCCGTGGTGACGGACAGGCGCAGCAGCTGGACCTGACGGGCGAGGTCCTCGGGGCCGAGCCGGTCCACCTTGGCCAGCGCCGACTCCAGGGCCGGCCGGACCGCGACACCGGGCACCACGGAGCCGTCGGAGGCACGGGCGTCCACGCCGTCCGGCCGGACGGTGAAGACCGGCACGTCGCCGCGCCACAGGTCGGCGCGCTCGTGCGCGAGGAACGGCAGGGCGTGCTCCTCCCAGGCGGCCAGCGCCCAGAGCCGGTCCAGGTGTCGCTCCTGGTCGAGGGCGTCCCGCAGCAGGTCGGGGTGCGAACCGGTGGCGAGCAGACTGCGGTACTCCAGGGTGTCGCGGCGCAGCAGCCTGGTCTCGTCCGCCGCGAAGGACCGCACCAGTGACCGGAGTTGCTCCTTGTCCTCGGCCAGCAGCAGGTACGCCTCGGTGAACCCGGCCTCCAGCTCGGCGGCGTAGTCGGCGGGCCGCAGCGGCTCTCCGGGCGGGACGGGCCGGCTGCCGGCCGCCTCGACGGGCAGCCGCCGGTACTCGATGCGCAGCTCGTCCGTCCCCTCGCCGACCAGCACGGGGACGGCGCGCGGCGGCAGGGCGGCCGGGTCCCAGCCGAGCGCGGAGAGGTCGGCGCCGCCGTTGCCGTCCTCGTCCCACATCCGTTCGGGCAGCAGGCCGGAACGGAGCACTGAGTGGGCAGCGTCGTGGCGGGCGAGGCGCTCGGACTCGGAGAGGTCCTTGGCGGGCTCGTGCAGGTCGGGGTGGAGCAGCGCCTCCAGGTCGATCAGGACGGGCCGGTCGCGGACGGCGATCAGGTTCTGGGCGTGGCAGTCGACCGCGTCGAGCAGGTACAGCAGGGCCGCGAGGGCGCCGGCGCGGTGGTGGAAGTCCCGCAACTCCGCCCGGTCGCGGGCCGGTTCGGCGGTGACGTGGGCCACCCAGCCGTAGCCCTCGCCGAGCAGGTGCGGCAGCACGGGCAGCGGCAGGCGCAGCCGCGGGTTGAGCCGTTCCACGAGCTGCTGGAAGTGCAGCTCGGCGCCGAGCGGGCGCGGTTTGTAGACCACCCGGACGCCCGCCTGTTCCCACCGCAGGGCGCAGACGGTGGCACCGCCGCGGTGCCGGTCACCGAGGCCGGTGGCGAGTTCGGTGAGCCGGCCGAGCGGGCGGCCGTCGGCGAAGGTGCGGGAGAGGGCGGGGAGGTCGGCGGCGAGCCGGCGGAACAGGGTGAGGTGGGTGTCCGTCCACTGCTCCGCGGCCACGGCGAGGCGGCGGGCCAGCACCGGGTACTCGGCGAGGAGTCGCAGCGCGCGCTCGGGCGCGGTGAGCCCGGCCAGGAACCCCCGGTACCGCTCCTCGGCGGTGTCGCCGGTCAACCCGCCCGAGAGCCGGGCGACATGGAGTTCGGTGATCACGGTGCGGACGGCCAGGGCGTGTGCGGTGCCGGTGAGGGCGGGGGTGACCAGCGCGGTCAGCTCCTCGGGGGAGCCGAGGGAGGACAGCGCGGGATCCGCCGTGCCGAGGCCGGCGCGCAGTCGCTCGGCGGCGTCGGCCAGCAGTGGCGCGGCGAGGGCCGCGAAGGCGTGCTGCTCGTCGATCACCGGCGGGCCGGCCGGGGCGGGCGCCTCGAAGGCGGCGGCCAGCCGCTCGGCCCACGGCTCGGGAGCGCCGAGGCGCTCGGCCAGGGCCTCGGGCGGCTCGGCCAGCAGGGCGCGCAGCGCCGCCGGGTCGAGTCCGTCGGCGGCGAGGCGGCGTTCGAACCAGCCCGGCCGGTCGAACGGGGGCTGGGCGCGCCAGCGGTCGAGCACCCGGTCGGCCCGGGCTCCGCGCCCGGCCTCGCTCTCGCTCTCGGTGGCGGGGTCGGTGGCGGGGTCGCCGGCGGCGCTCGGCCGGCCGCGCCGGGCCGGCGGGACGGCTCGGGCCGCGGCCCGCCGGAATTCGGACGCGTCGGGCACGGCCGGCGCCGCCTCTCTGGTCGGTCAGGGGTTCCCCGGGGTCGGGTCTCGGGCGCGCCGGACGGATCGCCGCCTCGGACGTACCCGCTCACGGCGAGGACCGGCGCGGGTGGACGCCCGAGGGGGTGGACGCCCGCGACCCCGGTGGGGCACCCACCGGGGGCTCAGTAGCTACAGAGGCGCGCGCAGCTGGAGTACGAGTCGCAGGTGCTGTTCTGCACCGCGGCGGTCACGTACACCTCGCCCGCCGGGTCCCCGGCCGGGTGGAGCTGGTGACCCTGGCCGAGGGTCAGCCGGTAGTCCTCGTCCTTGAGTGCGCGGACCTGCTCTGCCGTGGGCAGCATGGTGCCTCCTGAAGGGAGTGGAATCCGGTACGGACGTGCCGAACTCCGGATCCTCCCAGCGCACCACCGGCCACACCAGGGTCGTGCGTCCACCCGACCCGGTTTCCGGCCAGGATGGCCCGGGCCACGACTGCGCTGGCCGGAGCCCCTCACCCGGGCCGGGCGGCTCCCGCACCGGCCGCGTTCCCGGCCTCCGGCGGCCCGCAGCCGACCGGAATCCGGACGGCGGCGACCGGGCGGGACGGCCGGGACGTTTGAAACCGCGGGCCCCGGACAGACGCCCGTTCCTGTGGCACGCCCGCCCGGCCGCCGTCAGGATGGGAGGCCAGGGAACAGCCCCGCCCCGATCGGAGTGCGATGACCGACCAGCACAACGTCGTTCTGCTCACCTTCCCGGACCCCTCCGCCTGCCGTCCCGCGTTCGAGGAGGCGGAGCACCTGCCAGGCCTCCGTCAGGCCGCCGTCCTGGAGCGCTCGGCCGACGGCCTGCTGGAGACCAAGGACGGCTATGTCCGCGGGGCCGGTGTGGCGACGGTGGGCTCCGGCGTGGTCGGCGGCCTGATCGGGCTGCTCGGCGGACCGATCGGCTCCCTGCTGGGATTCGCCGCCGGTGCGGCGCTGGGCAACGCCGCCGAGGCGGGTCGCAACGCCACCGGCGGGGCCGGGCTGATCGTGCTCTCCCCCCGGGTGCCGGACGGGGCGGCGATGCTGGTGCTGGACATCCACGAGGCCTCCCCGGCCGCCGCCGACGAGTTCGCCGCCGGGCACGGGGCGACGGTCGAACGGATCGGCGCCGAGGAGTTCGCCGAGCAGGTCCGCGCGGCCGAGCAGCGCGCCGAGGAGTCGCCGGACGACGGGCCGGACCGGACGGGCGGCACCGCGGTGGCCTGACGGCGACCGTCGCCGGGCGGAGCCGGACGGCGCGGGCCGAACCCCGCCGTCGACTCCGTCACGTCGCGGGGCGGATGATCCGCCGGACCAGATCCGGGGTCCACTCCACGTACTCGACCTCGGCGCCGTCGGCGTGCCGGGCGTACAGGAAGCGGCCGGTCGGCGAGGCGGTCTCGGGCGTGGTGACCACGGCGCCGGCGGCCAGTAAGGTCGCCCGGAGTTCGTCGAGGTCGGTGACGACGACGGTCGCGGAGGCATGCGCGTACCGGGCGCGCTCCCCGGCCGGGCCGGCGATCACCAGGAAGTCCCCGATGGCCGCCAACTCGACGGCCTCGAAGCCCAGTCGCAGATCGGGCTCGGCGCCGGTGAGCGTCCGCAGCAGCGGAAGGGCGTCGTCGAGGCTGTCCACCCAGAGGCGAGCGTAGGTCTTCAGCATGGCCATGGCTGCTCCGAATCGTCCGGACCGCGGCGGCACTCGGCGCCGCACGGTCTCCGCCGGTGACCCGCTCAGACTAGGCACGCGAGCTCGGGAGCAGAAGAACGCACCTTCCGGTGACCGAGCCGGCCGGGGCCGCCGGCAGGAACTGCGTGGTGTTCACCGTCCCGGCCTGGACCAGCGGGCCGCCGACCCGTGCCTCGTTCGCCTCGTTCCGGGAGTCGCCCTCCACCGCGGTGCCGTCCGCCCGGACCTGCCACCCCGCCATGCCGCCCACTCCGCCCGCTCCACCCGTCCGGACTCGCCGGGGTGGCCCACGGCACGCGGCCGGCGCGTGCGCATGACGGAGCGTCATGCGCAGGCGCCGGTGGCGGGATGGCTCCCCGCGGCTAACTCGGGGGGACCGGACGGTCGTAGACGTTGTCCGGGGTCGCGATCTCGGTGATCGCCCGGGCGAGCAGGGTGGACGGCTCCTGGCCCTGGAAGAAGACGTCCGTGTTGATCTCGATCACGAGGGTGGCCTGCTGCGCGGGCAGGTGGACGACCACCGTCTCGTAGCCGGGGATGGAGCCGTTGTGGCCGATCCAGCCGCCGGTCTCGAAGATCCCGAGGCCGTAGCTCGTCCCGGGGAAGCCGGTCGGCAGCACCTTGAGCCGCTCCCGCTGGGTCTGCGGGCTGAGCAGCGTCCCGGTGGCGACGATCCTGGCCCAGCGGTGCAGGTCGTGCAGGTCCGAGATCATCGCCCCGGCCGCCCAGCCCCAGCTCGGGTTCCAGTCGGTGGCGTCCGCGACCTCGCCGCTCGGCGTCTGGTCGGTGTAGCCGCGCGCGTGCGGCTCGGGGAACTCGGGCCCGGTCGGGAACAGCGTGCGGTGCAGGCGGGCCGGACGGAGCACCCGCTCGTGGATGAAGTCGACGAGGCTGCGGCCGCTGACCTTCTCGACCACCAGGCCGAGCAGGACGAGATTGGTGTTGGAGTACTCGAACTCCTCGCCCGGGCCGAAGGTGTTCGCGTGCTCGAAGCCGTAGGCGAGCACCTCCCGCGGGGTGAACGGGCGACTCGGGTCGCTCTCCAGCACCCGGACGAAGTCCGGGTCCGAGGTGTAGGGGAACAGGCCGCTGCGCATCTCGGCGAGCTGACGTAGCGTGATGTCGGGACCGCAGGGCACGCCCTCGACGTAGTCGGAGATCGGGTCGTCCAGCCCGATCCGGCCGTCGTCGACGAGTTCGAGCAGCGCGGTGACGGTGAAGGTCTTGGTCTCGCTGCCGATCCGGTGGAAGAGATCGGTGGTCATCGGCCTGCCGGTGGTGGTGTCGGCGACACCGGTCGCGCGGACGTAGCTCCCCTTGCCCGGCATCCACAGTCCGACGGCGACGCCGGGGATCCCGGCCTGCTCGCGGACGTCCTCGATGGCCTTGTCGAGCCGGGCGGTCAGCTCGGGGCCGAGACCGTCGGGCGGGTAGTCGTCCTGGAAGGAGCGGCCGGCGCCGACGGCGTGGACGGCCGTCGCGGGGGTCACCGCTGTCGGGGCCAGCACGGACACCGCGAGGAGCGCGGCGGCGAGCAGGCGGCGGGAGGGGGTACGTCGCATGGCGGGCGCCTCTTCCGTCTCGGGGGATCAGATGGCAAACGTCACCACCAGGACCCCGGGCGGAGGTTCCGGTCCGGTGCGCGTTCCGGCAAATCCACTCGTTCGGAGCCACGCGGTTCCCGGCCGCCCGGGGGCGGTACGGCCTCCGGCCGTTCCGGCGGTGCCGTGCGGACACCGGGCCGAGACCCCTCCCGACGGCCCCGGGCGGCTTCCGACCGGGCGCGAACGCCGAGGTCGGCGGCCGGTACGGCCGCATAACCCACAAGATTCCGCGTCGACTTCTGGCGCAGGTCGCCACCGACGGCCGGCGTCCGAACCGCCGAGGATGTGGACCGGGCCCGTCCGACAAGGCTCCGCGCGTCGACAGCGCCACCCGGGTCGGCCGGGTCACCACCCGTCAGAGCACGTTCCGCACCGCCGCCCCCGCACTGAAGGACCCACGAGTGAGCATCCGCGAGATCAAGCCCGGAAACCGCGGCTACCTGTACGTCAACAGCCACCCGACCGGGTGCGCGGCCGTGGTCGACCACATGTGGGAGCAGGTCCAGGAGGTCGCCACCGACGAGCCCGGCCCGGTCGCCCTCGTCATCGGCTCCAGCGCCGGCTACGGCCTGGCCGCGACCGTGGTCGGTCTGCGCGCCCACGGGATGCGCGGTCTGGGCATCGCCTTCGAGGGCGCCGAGACCGCGCGCCGCACCGCCGGCGCGGGCTGGTACCGCACCGCGCGGACGGCCGCGCTCGCCGCCGAGGCCGGCGCCGACTTCTCGTTCGTCAACGCGGACGCCTTCTCCGACACCGTCAAGGACGCGGCCACCGACCTGCTCGCCGAGCGCTTCGGCAAGGTCGACCTGCTCATCTACAGCATCGCCGCGCCGCGCCGCACCGACCCGCGGACCGGCGAGGTCCACCACTCCGTCATCAAGCCGCTCGACTCCGACTACCGGGCCAAGACCCTCGTGTTCGAGGACGGCGCCCCGCAGATCGGCGACCTGCACCTGACGGCCGCGGACGATGCCGAGCGCGACGCGACCGTGCAGGTCATGGGCGGCGCCGACTGGCAGCTGTGGGTGGACGCCCTGCAGTCCAAGGGCCTGCTCGCCGACGGCTTCCGCACCGTCGCGCTGTCCTACGTCGGTTCGGACATCACCGCGCCGATCTACCGGGCCGGCACCATCGGCGCGGCCAAGCAGCACCTGGAGGACACCGCCCGCACCCTCGACACCCGGCTCGAAGGCGTCGGCCACGCCTTCACCGTGGTCGCCGGCGCAGCCGTCACCCAGGCGTCCACCGCCATCCCGAGCATCGCTCTCTACACCAGCATCCTGCACCGCGTCACCGCCGACCGCTGGCAGAGCACCGTCGACCAGGCCGAGGCGCTGTGGAGCCGGTTGACCGGCCGCGCGGACCTCGGGCTGGACGACCGGGGCCGGGTCCGCCTGGACGACTGGGAGATGGACCCCGACGTCCAGGCGGCCGTCCGCGCCGTGTGGGACCGGGTGGGCGGCGAGTCCATCGCCGTCAGCGCGGACACCGGGTGGTTCCACGACCAGGTCGGCCGGCTCTACGGCTGGAACGTCCCCGGCATCGACTACGCGGTCCCGGCCGAGACCACCGTTCCGTGGCCGGCCGCCCCGTCCGCCGAGGCCTGACCGCACGTCACCCGATCACCGGTCACCGGCTGCCGGGACACACCGGGAGGGCGTCCGAACAACGGCGCCGGCCCGTCCGGGCGCTCAGCGCGAGCTGTCCCGGACGACCAGTTCGGCCGGCAGCACCAGCCCCTCCCCCGGCGGCCGCTCACCCCTGACCTGGGCCAGGAGCCGCCGCACCAGTCCGGCCGCGATGGCCGGCAGGGGCAGCCGGACGGAGGTCAGTGCGGGGTGCAGGTGCCGGCAGAGCGGCGTGTCGTGGAAGCCCACCACCGCCACGTCCCGGCCGACGGTCAGGCCTTCGGCACGGACCGCCTCGTAGACGTCGATGGCCAGCAGATCACTGCCCGTCGCGATGGCCGTCGGCCGGTCGGCCCCGCGCAGCAACGCCCGCACCGCCGCGACGCCGGCGCCCTGCCCTCCGGTGCTCGGTGCCCCGGCGCCCCGCTCCCCCGGCTCCACGACGGTCATGCCCAGCCGGTCCGCCTCCGCGCGGAAGCCCTCGCGCCGGTCCGCCATCCACGGCAGCGCGGCCGCGCCCCCGACGAAGCCGACCCGGCGGTGGCCCTGGGCCGCGAGGTGCCCGGCCACCTGCGCCATGGCCGCGGTGTTGTCGATGTCCACCCAGTGCTGCGGGCCGGCGGCGCCGGTCCGCCCGAAGGCGGCGAACGGCACCCCGGACCGCACGACGTGGGCGACCCGGAGGTCGTCCCGCAGGACGTCCGCCAGGACGAGGCCGTCCACCTGGCGGGCCGCCAGCAGTTCGTCGATCGCCGGCCGCGGGTCCGCCGTGCCGGGCGCCGGGCGGAAGAGCAGCACCCGTTGCCCCTCGGCGCCCGCCGCGTCGACCAGCGCCTCCAGGAAGCCGGCCATCAGCGGGTTGGGGTCGAACGGGTCGTCCACCGGGGCGAGGTAGCCGAGCGTGCGGCGGGCCCCGGTGCGCAGTGAGCGGGCCGACTGGTCCGGCTGGTAGCCGAGCCGCTCGATGGTCGCGGTGACCCGGGCCAGGGTTTCCGGCCGGACCTTCTGCGGTGCGTTGATGGCGTTGGAGACGGTCTGCCGGGAGACCCCGGCCGCTCTGGCGACCTCCTCGATCGTGGTGGCGCCGCGACGCGGCCGGGACACTCCCTCGGACATGGGTCCTCCGCTCGGTCGATCAGGGGTCGTGCGGTCACACGGCCAGGCAATCACACGACCGCCCCGGGCCGGTGGCCGGTCCGGGCCGGTACGGGCGCGACGGCCGCCCGACCGGCCCGGACGCCGGGTTCAGGGCCGGCGCAGCGTCAGCAGCCCGCCGCGCGGCACGGCCACGACGGCCGCCCCGGTCAGGTCGAGGACGCCCTTCCGGAGCACACGCCCCCGGGCGTCCTGGACGGTGGCCTCCGCCTCCCCCGAGCCGCCCAGCAGGTGGACCTCCGGGTCGGCGTCGGCGTTGGCGACCAGCAGCGTGCGCCACGACCCGGCGACCGCCCGGACGGGCAGCGGGGCGTACCGCCCGACCGCCACGGTGTCCGGGCCGACGGCCGTGACCATCGGGTAGCCGAGGTCGGGACGGTCCGGGCGCAGCTCGCCGAGCTGCAGGGTGGCGAGGTGCTCGCGCACGAAGCCGAGCCAGAAGGCGAGGACCTCGCGCTGCTCGGGGGTCTGGGCCGCCAGGTCGACCGAGATCTGCGGCACCGAGAACAGCACGTTGATCAGGTGGCAGGCCACCTGCTCGGGCGGCTCCGCCGGGTGCCACATGAGCATGTCCGCATGGACCGCCATCGGCCCGGCGACCAGTCGGGTGTCGATGGTGCGCTGGCGGTTCTCGGCCGGGCTGAGCGGGCAGTCGGTGGCCCGGACCATGGTGGTGTAGGGCCAGAGGCCGGGGCTGACGTAGGGCTGACGGTGCTCGATCATGGCCTGCGGGCGGGCGGCGGTGATCCGGCTCCGGATCCCGCCGAGCAGCCGCTCGACGCCCTCGGCCACGGTGGCGCAGTCCGCCTCCGGCCCGGCCGGGGGCGGGTCCTGGACGTCGAACCAGTCCACGAAGTCGACCTTCAGCCCGTCCATCCCCCACTCCTCGACGGCCCGGGCGAGGCGGTCGGTGAGGTGGTCGCGGACGACGGCGTAGCGCGGGTCGGCGACGATCACGCCCATCCGGTCGTCCTGCTTCAGCGCGTAGCGGCCGAGCTTCTTCGCGGCCTCGCTGTCCTGGCCGATGAACGGCAGGGCGTACCAGAGCATGTACTGGACCCCGAGGTCGTGCACCCGCTGCACGTGGGCGGCGGTGTCGGGCAGCGAGATCGGCTCCCAGTCCCCGCAGTGGGCGTAGCCGCGGGTCCGGTCGCCGGTCATCCAGCCGTCGTCGACGATGATCAGGTCCAGCCCCAGCTCCTTGCCGAGGGCGGCCTGGGACTCGACCGCCGCGGGGCTGACGTTCTGGTGCATCGAGTACCAGGTCGAGTACGCGGGCAGGCGGGCGGCGTCCGGGACGTGGGCCTCCCGGCCGGCCCACCACCAGCCGGCGATGCCGGCCAGACAGCGGGCGAAGTGCCGACGCGAGGTGTCGATCCGGACGGTCAGCCGCCCGGTGGCCTGCACCCAGAACCGGAACTCGGCGCTCTCCTCGACGACCCCGGCACCGGCCAGCACGTCCGCCCGGTCGGCGGCGAAGGCGCAGATCGCCACGTCGCCGGTGCCGACGAGGGCGGCGACCGGTGCGCCACGGGTGAGGGACACCCGGCGCGGCGCGCTCCAGCTCGCCGGCAGCCAGCCGGTGAGGCTGCTGTCCGGGCTCCAGAAGGCGGTCGCGTCGACGCACGGGACGCGCCACTCGATCCGCACCTCGCCGTCGTCGGCCCCGGTGACCTCGACGACGCCCTCGTCGGTCACGCGCGCCGTGGCCTCGCCGGTGACCAGCAGGTCCAGTCCCTCGACGGCCAGCGGGCGGGGGCGGCCGGCGGCGGCCGCGCCGGCGTGCGGCTCCCAGATCTCTTCCATGGTCAGCCCTTCGTAGCGCCGGCCAGCAGGCCGGAGATGAACTGCCGCTGAAGGACCAGGAAGAGGACCATCATCGGCACGGTGGAAACGGCGGTCCCGGCGAGGATCGCGCCGTAGTCGGTGGTGGCCTTCATGCCGTGGAGCGTGGCGAGCGCCACCGGCAGGGTGTGCATCTCGGCGCTGCGCAGTGCGATCAGCGGCCAGACGAACTGGTTCCACGAACCCAGGAAGAGGAAGATCGACAGTGCGGCGAGCACCGGGCGCATCACCGGGACGACCACGCTCCACAGCACCCGGAACTCGCCGGCGCCGTCGACCCGGGCGGCGTCCAGCAGTTCGTCCGGCATCCCGCTGAGGGACTGGCGCATCAGGAAGATCGCGAACGGCACGCACAGGCCCGGCAGCACGACGGCCTGGTAGGTGTCGAGCAGGCCGAAGGACATCATCATCTTGAACAGCGGCACCAGCATCACCTGCTCCGGCACCACCAGGGTGGAGAGCAGCACCGCGAACAGCACGGTGCGGCCCCGGAACCGGAACTTGGCGAAGGCGTAGCCGGCCAGCAGGGCGACGATCAGCGCGCCCACCGTCTGCAGCCCGGCCACCAGCAGCGAGTTGAAGAGCACCCGGCCCAGCCCGATCTTGGCCTGGAGGCGGTCGACGTTGTCGCCGAAGGCGTCGCCGGGCAGCAGCGCGGGCGGCCAGGAGAAGATCTCGCTGTCCTTGTGGCTGGCGGCGACCACCAGCCAGTAGAAGGGGCCGACCGAGAGTCCGGCGACCCCGGCCAGCACGAGGGTCAGGGGCAGGCCGCGCAGCCGCGTCTTCCGGGCGCTGCGGAGGCCGCCGCGCCGACGCCCGCCCTCCGTGGTCACGGTGGTACTCATGAGCGCTCTCCCATCAGGCGCATCTGGAGGGCGCCGAGCACCGACACGATCAGCGTGAGCGCGTAGGCGATGGCGGAGGCGTAGCCGAAGTCGAAGTACCGGAAGCCGTTCTGGTACAGGTACATCGAGACGGTGAGGGTGGCGTTGTCCGGGCCGCCGTGGGTCAGCACGTAGGGCTCGTCGAACAGTTGCAGCGTGCCGATGGTGGAGAGCACCACCGTGAAGAGCAGCACGGGCCGCAGGGCCGGCACGGTGATCGACCAGAAGCGGCGCAGTGGTCCGGCGCCGTCCACCATCGCGGCCTCGTACAGCTCCTTGGGGATGCCCTGCAGGCCGGCCAGGTAGATGACGGCGTTGTAGCCGGTGTAGTGCCAGGTGAGGACGAGGACGACGGACATCCGGGACCAGAACGGATTGCCGAGCCAGTCCACCGAGGGCAGGCCGACGGCGTCGAGGAGCCAGTTGACGGCGCCCTGGTCGGTGTTCAGCAGGAAGGCGAACATCACGCCGGTGGCCACCAGGCCGGTGACGGAGGGCATGAAGACGCCCAGCCGCCACACGGCGCGCCAGCGCACGAAGGCCGAGTTGATGCCGACGGCCAACAGGAGCGCCAGCACGAGCATCAGCGGCACCTGGACCACGAGGATCACGCCGGTGTTGCGCAGGGCCGTCCAGAACAGCGGGTCGTCCAGCAGTCGCCGGTAGTTGGCCAGCCCGGCGCCCTTGGTGGCCGAACCCGCGCCGGTGGTCAGCGAGAGCAGCAGCGAGGAGATGATCGGGTAGGCCTTGAACACCGCGAAGAGGATCAGCGCGGGGGCGAGCAGCACGTAGGGCAGGGCGCGGCGACGCAGCACCGCCCGGCGCCGGGCCGGTGTCGCCACCGCCCCGACGGGCTCGACGAGTCGGGCGGTGGCGGTCATGCGATGGTGCGCCCGGTCTGCTGGCCGAGCTGCTTGGCCGCGTCCTGGAGCACGGCCGCCGGGTCGGCGCCCTTGACGAGGACCTTGACCTGGGCGTCGCTGGCGAGCTTCAGCGCGCGGGCGTAGTCGCCGGAGTAGTTGGTGGCGTCCGCGCCCTCGCCGAGCAGGTCGGCGAAGGTCTTCAGGACGGGCTGACCGCCGTAGTAGCGGTTCGGCGCCGCGTACATCGGATCCGCGTAGGCCGCCGTCAGGGAGGGGAAGACGCCGCCGGCGGTGAACATGCCGTTGACCGAGGCCGGCCGGGTGAGCGCGTACTCGACGAACTTCCAGGCGGCGACCCGGCGCGGGCTGGAGGCCGCGACGGCGAGGTGGGTGGAGTTGACGATCGCGGCGCGCTTGCCGCCGGCGGTGACCGCCGGGGGCCGGGCCAGCCGCCAGTTCCCGCTCTGGTCGGGGAGCTTGGTCTCCAGGTAGTGCGCGGCCCAGGCGGGCAGCGGGGCGACGGCGACCTTGCCGGCCTTCACCAGGTTGAGCCAGCCCTGGTCACCGGCCGCGTCGCCGACCAGCCCGGCGTCGTCCAGGCGCTTGAGGACGGTGAGCGCGCGTACCGCCTCCGGGGAGCCCAGGGTGATGGCGCCCTTGAGGTCGAAGTAGAACGCACCCTGGAGCTGCATCAGCGACTGCAGGAAGTCGAGGTCGGCCTCGGGGGTGGCGGGCTTGTTGATGCCGATCAGGGATATCCCCGGGTTGGCCGCCTTGAACGCGTCGGCGCCGGCGATCACGTCGTCCCAGGTCTGGAAGGTGCTCGGGTCCAGGTTCGCCTTGTCGAAGTAGTCCTTGCGGTAGTAGAAGCCCAGCGGGTTGACCTCCCAGGGCAGCGCGTAGGCATGGCCGTCCTTGCCGCTGACGACCGGCCAGAGCCCTTGGACGAACTTGTCCTTGTGGGCGTCGGCGCCGAGCGCCGAGAGGTCGGCCAGGCCGCCGGGGAACTTCTCCAGGTAGCCGGGGAGGTAGTCGCAGCCGATGTGCAGCACATCGGCGAGGCCCTGCCCGCCGGCTGCCAGGCCGACGGTGATCTTGTCCCAGATGGCCGGGTTGCCGACGTCCTGGACGTCGATCTTGATCCCCGGGTTGTCCTTCTCGAAGGCCGGGACGACGCCGCGCAGCGCCTGGGCCGCGGTGGTCCAGGACCAGACGGTGACGGTGCCGGTGGCGGCGTCACCGCCGGAGCCGGAGAGGGAGTCGGACCCGCCGCAGGCGGCGAGTGCGCCGCCCGCGGTGAGGGCGAGTGCGCCGGCGCCGGTGGCGCGCAGCAGGTCCCGGCGGGAGACAGATGACATGGCTGACCTCTCTGAGGGGTGGTGGTGGGGTGGGGCACGACGCCCCCGCGGGTGGTGACGGGGTGCGACGGAGAGCTGGAGCGACGGGCGGGGCCGGTCTGGCCGACGGGGTGGGCGGACGGGGAGGCCCGGGGCGGCCGGGGCCGGTCAGCCCGTGGGCACCGCGCGCAGTGCCTCGGTGAGTCGGGCGACGGCGTCCGGGCGGTCGGTGGAGGCGTGCGGCGAGAGCCGGACCCAGGGCGTGCGCAGGGTGGTGGCGAGGCCGGCCGCCGTGAGGGCGTCGTGGACGGCCTGCGGGTCGGCGCCGGGCAGGTGGAAGCGGGCGATCCCGCTGCCCGTGGCGGATCCCGCATCCGCCCGCCACCCCGGCGAGCCGGCCGTCGACCCGCCGCCCGCCGTCCGCGCACCCACCGTGCGGGCGGCGTCGAGCAGGGCGTCGAGCGTCTCGCCGATCCGGGCGTTGATCGGCCCGACGCCGACCGCCCGGACGAGGTCCAGGGCCGCGCCCAGGGCCGCGACGGCCGGTCCGTCGGGGTTGGTGAGCGTGTGGGCGACGGCGCCCGGCCGGGGCGGGCGCGGGTGGTCGCTCGCGCCGATCGGGTCGATGACGCCGGACCAGCCGCCGAGCCCGGGTTCGAGCAGCCCGGCGACGCGGTCGCGCACCATCAGCAGCGCGGCTCCCCAGCCGGCCCGGAGCCACTTCTGGCCGCCGGAGGCGAGCACGTCGGCGGCGTCGGCGTCGAACTCGACCGCACCGAGTGCCTGGATAGCGTCCACCACGAGGACCCGGTCCGGTCCGATCACCTCCTTGATCGCGGCCAGCGGCGCCCGGAAGCCCGTCGCGGAGTCCACCGCGCAGACCGACACCGCCCGCACCCGGTCGTCCAGGTGGGCCCGGACGGCGTCGGCGGTGACCGGGCCGTCGATCAGGCGCACCGTGAGGCGGCCGTTGTCGGCCGCGCGCAGCCAGGGATAGACGGCGCCGGGGAAGTCGTCGCGCCCGACCAGGACGACTCCCTCGCCCCGGACGGCGTGGGCGGCCGCGAACATTCCGTGCGAGGTCGACCCGACGAAGGCGATCTCGTGCGGCAGGCAGCCGAGCAGCTCCGCCGCCGTCCGCGCCGTCCGCGCCACCGAGCGGTCCAACTCGGCCAGGGCCGCGAGACCCTGGCCGTGCATCAACTCGGCGGACCGGGTCAGCACCGTGCGCACGTCGGCCGACACCGGCCCGACCCGAGCGAAGTCCAGATAGCCGGCCGGCTCGTCGAACTGCCGCAGGTACTCGGGGAGGGTCCGCGCCGACATGAGACAGCCCTTCGATTTGAACGTTCAAACAGACATAACTCATCAGAACCAAACAGGTTTCAACGAGAGAGCCATAGTGAAGCTCGCACCCCGGGCAACGTCAAGACCTCGCGCGAAGAACACGAATCGATAACAGGCGTGCAATCTCTTGCAAGTGCAATTTCACATTACTATGTTACGAACTGTCACCCTCCGCTTGCCGTCGCTCGGCAGGCCACTCGCCGCCATTCCTCCCCCTCCGGCGGCCCGGGCACGACACCCCCACGCATGACACCTCCACGCCCCCACCAGGAGTTCCCGGTGCCCACCTCCAGAACCATGCGCAACACGCTGCTCTCGGCAGCCCTGGCCACGGCCCTCGCCGTGCCGCTGGTGCAGAGCGCCCAGGCCGTCGGCGCCGCGCCGGCCGTCACCGTCCGGGAGCTCGCCGCCGGCGCCCCGGCGCAGACCCCCGACCCGGCCGCCGACCAGGTCGCCCACCGGGCCGCCCCCGGCGGGCCCACCACCGTCGGCCCGCAGGGCGGGCCCGGCGCCGCCGCGCTCCAGCCCACCACCGGCACCCCCGAGAGCGACCCGGCCGAGGCCGCCCTCGCCGCCGTCACCGCCCAGGCGACGCCCTGCCCGCCCGAGGTGTTCACCTCCCTCACCCCGGCCCAGCTGGCGGACTTCCTGACCGACCGCAGCCACAGCTACCAGGACTGCCTGCGTCCGCTGCTGACCAGTTGGAACGTTCAAACCGCCAAGGTCATGACCCCCGCGCACGTCCAGGCCGTCGCCGCGCGGATCAGCCAGCTCTCCTCGCGCTTCGACAGCGCCAACAACCTCAACCAGCAGGAACTCTGGTACTACCTGCACATAGCCGTCTACTTCGACTTCTCCTACGACGAGATCAACCTGGGTGACGCCGGCACCGTCGCCGCCATCGACCGTGCCATCCGCGACTACACCGCCAACCCGCGGGTGTTCGAGCCCACCACCACCAACGGCTCGACGATGGGTGAGCTGCTGCAGACCGGCAGCGCCCCCGGCCTGCGCCTGGCCCGCATCCCGCTGGTCAAGCAGATCGTCCGGACGTTCGCCCCCGGCAGCACCGTCATCGGCGACCAGGGCTGGAACTGGGCGGTCCAGGGCGCCCTGCAGATCAACTTCCAGGGCATCAGCAACGTCGGCGAGGACCCGCAGGGCCTGTTCCGCGCCGCGGTGGCCGCCGACGCCGACTACCGCGAGGCCTTCCGCGCCTACGCCGGCTACGCCCACCTCAAGGGCACCTACAGCGAGTGGGCCGCCTCCGACGCCATGCTGGAGTACGGTCGCTTCGCCCAGATCGACGCCCTGAAGGCCGAGGTGAAGTCCCGGATCGGCGCCCAGCTGGAGCTCACCGCGGCGACCTTCGGCCGGATGAGCAAGCCCTGGGCCAACCTGGTCGGCCCGGTCAACGACCTCGGGCTCTGCGCGCAGTACGGCGTGTGCCGCGCCGACATCGAGAAGGCGCTCTTCCCGAACACCTTCAGCTACGACAACGGCACCCTGGTCGTGCGCACCGCCCTCGACCGGGCCACCGCCGACCAGCTCTACTACGCCACCAAGCAGGTCAAGGCCCAGTTCTTCCGCGTCCTGGGCACCGACCAGCCGATCGCCGGCGACGACCACCCGGTGCTCACCGTCCAGCTGTACGACACCAAGAGCCACTACCAGGCCTTCCAGTCCACGCTGTTCGGCATCGGCGACGTCAACAACGGCGGCATGTTCCTGGAGGACCGCTCCACCTTCTACACCTACCAGCGGACCACCGAGGAGTCGTACTTCAGCCTGGAGGAGCTCTTCCGCCACGAGTACACGCACTACCTCAACGCCCGCTGGGCCATCCCCGAGTCCGGCTACACCAGCCGCTGGCCCAGTGACGCGACCTTCGCCATGAACGAGGGCACCGCCGAGTACTTCGCCGGCTCCACCCGCGACGGCGGCGTGAAGGCCCGCAAGTACATGGTCCGCCAGGTCGGCTGGGACGACGAGGCCGGGACCCCGCGCCTGACCGTCGACCAGGTCCTGCACGCCACCTGGGCCTCCCAGGGCTTCCGCGCCTACCCGTACGCGGCGACCTTCTTCAACCTGCTCGGCGAGAAGCACCCCGACCAGCTGGCCGAGATGTACCGCCTGCTGCGCGCCGACGACAAGGCCGGCTACGACGCCTGGCGCGACCGCCTCGGCCGGGACGCCGCGCTCCAGCGCGAGTACAACGCCTACCTGGACGCCGAGATACCGCTCGCCGACTCGCTCTACGTTCCGGTGACCAAGTACACCGCGAACGGCTACCTGCAGTACGCCTGGGCCTCCGAGGTCCAGGCCGCCTTCGCCACCGCCACCCAGAACGCCCCGGTCTGCAAGGACAACGGCGACTGGAACAGCAAGATGCGCTTCAGCTGCTCGGGTCGCATCACCGCCAACCTCACCAACGCGGCCGACCCCGGCCGGGTCCGGGCCGACATGGCCGCCACCGTCGACACCTACCTGCTCAACCGGGGCGGCGGCGCCGCCAACAACCTGGCCGACATGAACTGCTGGTTCGGCAAGGTCGACGTCTGGCCCACCGGCCAGGCCGGCACCGCCGACTACAACTGCGAGGGCCCGCTGCGCCGTTGACGGACGGGCCCGGCCCGGCCCGGCACCCGCCCGACGGCGGTACCGGGCCGGGCCGGGTCGGTCCCCGGCGGGCTCAGTCGTGCGGCGGCAGCCCGCTGATCTGGTGGTCCGCGACGTTGAGCGCCTCGTTGACCAGCCGGCGCAGATGTCCGTGCCGCAGGGCGTAGACGACCCGCCGCCCGTCCTTGCGGGTGGTGACCAGGCCCGCCAGCCGGAGCTTGCCCAGGTGCTGGCTGACCGACGGCCGCGCCGCGCCGCACGCCTCGGTCAGCGTCGTCACGTCGGCCTCGCCCTCCCCCAGGCGCTGCATCAGCGCGAGCCGGGTGCGGTCGGCGAGCAGCGCGAGGATGGCGGCCGCCGTCTCCAGCCGCTCGTCGTTCCCCGTCGGCTCGTCGTTCGCCGTCGGCCACCCGTGGCCGGCCGGCCGCCCGTCGTCGCCGGGGCGCGGCCCGGCGCCCGGCCGTGGCTCGCCGGCCGGCCGCCGCTGGCCGCCCGGCTGCTGCGACCGATGTGCACCTGATAGCCGAAGGCTCCCGCTCATGGCCTCATCGTAGAGGGCTCACCCGTTCGCGTAAGGCGCTGGACGCCGGCCGCGCGCCCCCTCCGCGCCTCCGCACGCGGCACGGCACCCGAATGAGTCGCCGCCGGTCACCGGACAGCTTCGGACACGGAGCAACAATGAGTGCCCCACCACTCACCTACCGGAGGCAGCCCATGCCCATGCTGGCGATCAAGGGAACGTACCGGCTCATCGGCAGCGACCCCGACGGCGACACCGTGCACTTCCTGCCGCAGGATCCGGGTTTCTGGTGCGACGTCCCCGGCAAGAACCGGGTCGAACGCAACAGCCGCGGCGGCGGCAAGATCCGCATGGAGGGCATCGACGCGCTGGAGACCCACTACTCGGGCGTCGGCCCCGACTCCGTCCAGCAGCCGCTGGACCTGGGCGCCGCCGGCGCCCGCAACGAGCTGATCTCCTGGCTGGGCTTCACCGACGTCGTCCGGGGCCCGGACGGGAAGGTCACCGGCTCGACCCCCGAGGTCGTCCCCGGTTTCATCCTCGCCAGTGGCGCCGACACCTACAACCGCTGCATCGCGCTGGTCGGCCGGGGCGACCTCCCGGCGAACGTCCCGAACGGCCGGCGGATCGACGTCACCCCCGCCCTGCTGCACGAGACCGCCAACCACCACCTGCTCTCGCTCGGCCTGGTCTACCCGACCTTCTACAACAACCTCCCCAAGGAGCTGCGCCTCGACATGACCGCCACCTCCCAGCAGGCGCGGGCCACCAAGGCGCCCACCGGCGTCTGGGCCCACGACGTCACCACCGACGGCGCCACGATCGACGACCTCGAGTCGATCACCAAACACCAGGTGATCCTGCCGAAGCTCTTCCGCCGCCTCGCGGACTACATCCGCCTCTTCGGGCCCTCGCTCACCTGCTTCCCCGCCTATCTGGCCGGTGAGGGCGAGGAGTTCTACCTCCCCGAGCAGACCACCTCCGTCAGGGGCCTCCAGCGCGTCGTCGAGATCAACGGCAACACGATCAGGATGACCCGGAACATCGAGGACATCGTCCTCGTCGAGAAGTGACCGCCGTCCGCCGACCGCTCCCTCCCGCGTGCGGCGCGACGCCCGCGCCGCACGCCCCTGTCGTGCTCACCGCTCCCGCAGGTCCGTCACCCGGCGGATCTTGCCCACCGAACGCTCCAGGGTGTACGGCTCCACCACCTCGACCTCCACGCTGACGCCGACCCCGTCCTTCACCCCCCGGGCGATCGCCGCCCCGGCGGCCTCCCGCTGCTCGGGCGCGGCGTCGGGGCGGGCCTCGACCCGGACCGTCATGTGGTCCAGCCGGCCCCGGCGGGTGAGGAGCAGCTGGAAGTGCGGCGCCACGGCGGGGGTGCGAAGCAGGATCTCCTCGATCTGGGTCGGGAAGACGTTCACCCCGCGCAGGATGATCATGTCGTCGCAGCGGCCGGTGACCTTCGCCATCCGCCGGAAGGCCGGCCGGGCCGTCCCGGGCAGCAGGCGGGTGAGGTCGCCGGTGCGGTACCGGATGACGGGCAGCGCCTCCTTGGTGAGCGAGGTGAACACGATCTCGCCGCTCTCGCCGTCCGGCAGCACGTGGTCCGTCAGCGGGTCCACCACCTCCGGGTAGAAGTGGTCCTCCCAGATGTGCAGCCCGTCCTTGGTCTCCACGCACTCCTGCGCCACGCCCGGGCCCATCACCTCGGAGAGGCCGTATATGTCGACGGCATGGAGGTCCATCCGCTCCTCGATCTCGCGGCGCATCGCCTCCGTCCACGGCTCGGCGCCGAAGATGCCGACCCGCAGCGAGGTGCTGCGCGGATCGACGCCCTGCTTCTCGAACTCGTCGAGGAGGGTGAGCAGGTAGGAGGGGGTGACCATGATGATCTCGGGCCGGAAGTCCTGGATGATCTGCACCTGCCGGGCCGTCATGCCGCCCGAGGCGGGGATCACGGTGCAGCCGGCCCGCTCGGCGCCGTAGTGCGCGCCCAGGCCGCCGGTGAACAGCCCGTACCCGTAGGCGACATGCACCTTGTGGCCGCGCCGGCCACCGGCCGCCCGGATGGAGCGGGCGACGACGTCGGCCCAGACCGAGAGGTCGTGGTCGGTGTACCCGACCACGGTGGGACGGCCGGTGGTGCCGCTGGACGCGTGGATCCGCCGGACCTCCTCCATCGGGACGGCGAACATCCCGAAGGGGTAGCCCTCCCGCAGGTCGGCCTTGGTGGTGAGGGGGAACCGGGCCAGGTCCGCGAGGGTCCGGCAGTCCTCGGGGCCCACCCCGGCCGCGTCGAACTTCCTCCGGTAGAGTTCGACCTGGTCGTACGCGTGGCGCAGGGTGGCCCGCAGGTGCTTCAACTGGTGCTCCGCCAGCTCCTCGCCGGTCATCCGCTCCCCGGCGTCGAGCTGCTCGGCCGGGAGCGGCTCCCCCCGGCGCGCACCCGGGCGGGACGGGTCGGTCGCTCCAGCGCTCATCGCGTCTCCTTGCCGTCTCCGCCCCACCTCAGGTACCGACCGATCATTCGGTCAGCGTTCGACAGGCCAAGTAATCCAGTACCCGAACCACCTGTCAAGGGATGCCGCCCTGGTCGGGGCCCTCCGGGGTACCTGCGGCCCCGGCCGGGCCGTCACCACGTCCGGGCGGCCGCCAGCAGGTGGTCGCGGACCCGGGCCAGCTGCGGGCTCGCCGGCGCGCCGGGGCGCTGGACGAGGTAGCCGGTGTTGATCGGCGGGTCCTCCGGGTCCTCCAGCAGGACCAGCCCGCCGTCGGCCAGCCGGTCCGCACAGAGGTAGCGCGGGACGACCGCGAAGCCCGCCCCGGCGGCCACCGCGGCGACGACCCCGCGCAGATCGGGCACGGTGAGGGCGGCCCGGCAGGTGAGCCGGCGGCCGTACACATGGCGCCAGTAGCGGCGGACGATCGGCAGGTCCTCGGCGTACGCGACCAGCGGCACCTCGTGCAGGGCGGCCGGCCCCTCGGCCGCGAGCCGCCCGCGCACGCGCTCGGCCCAGACCGGCGCGGCGACCAGCACGAACTCCTCGTCCCCCAGCGGCACGGCCGACAGGGTGCGCCCGCGCGGTCGGCTCGTCGCGATGACCAGGTCGTACCGGCCCGCGCGCAGCTCCTCCAGCAGCGGATCGGTCAGGCCCGCGGTCACCCGCAGCCGCACGCCCTCGGCGACCAGCGGGGCGAGCGCGGGCAGGACGAGCGTGCCGAGCAGTTCGGCGGGACCGGCCAGGTGGACGGGTTCGGCCCCGGCCTCGGGGCGGACACCGGTGCCGGTGGCGGCCGCGAGCGCGTCGAGCGGCCCGGCGATCCGGGCGGCGAGCTCCTCCGCCACCGGTGTCGGGGCCACCCCGCGCGGCAGCCGTTCGAACAGCTCGCGCCCGCCCTGACGCTCCAGCGCGCGGATCTGGGTGGTCACCGTGGGCTGGGAGAGGCCCAGCACCTGGGCGGCCGCGGTGAACGACCCGGCGCGGTGGACGGCCAGGAAGGTGCGCAACAGATTGAGGTCCGCGGGCCCGGGCGCCCCGGGCTGCGGCACCGGAGGAGGTGCGGGCGTCTCGGCGTCGGGGTGGTTCACCCGGCAAGCCTATTCCCCGGCACCCATGGGAATTCCTATGGCACTCATCGGATCTGCCATTGGTGGCCACCGGGGCACCCGGCCTATCGTCGGATCCATCGCCGAACTGACGGTCCGGACGCACAGCGTCAGTGGTTCCAGGGCGTCAGACCGTACTTCCGGGCCCGTCGGGCCCGCCCGCAGAGAAGAGCCCCCGCATGTCGAAGATCCTCTTCGTCGTCACCGGCGCCACCTACTGGACGCTCGCCGACGGCACCCGGCACCCCACCGGCTACTGGGCCGAGGAGGCCGTCGCCCCGTACGAGGCGTTCAAGGCCGCCGGCCACACCGTCACCGTCGCCACCCCGGGCGGGATCGTCCCGACCGTCGACGAGGGCAGCCTGGCCCCCGGGGTCAACGGCGGTCCGGAGGGCGCCGCGAAGATCGCGGCCGGCCTGGAGGCGTTCACCGAGCTCCGGCACCCCGTGCGACTGGAGGACGTGGACCTCGCCGACCACGACGCCGTCTTCTACCCGGGCGGCCACGGCCCGATGGAGGACCTCGCCGTCGACCCCGTCTCCGGCCGCCTGCTGGTCGAGACGCTGGCCTCCGGCAAGCCGCTCGGCGTGGTCTGCCACGCCCCGGCCGCCCTGCTGGCCGCCACCCTGCCGGACGGCACCAACGCCTTCGCGGGCTACCGGCTGACCGGCTTCACCAACGCCGAGGAGACCCAGGCCGGCCTCGCCGACAAGGCGAAGTGGCTGCTCCAGGACCGTCTGGTCGCGGCCGGCGCGGACTTCCAGGAGGGCGAGCCGTGGGCCCCGAAGGTGGTCGTCGACCGCAACCTGGTCACCGGCCAGAACCCGTCCTCCTCCGCGCCGCTCGCCGCCGAGCTGCTCGGGAAGCTGGCCTGACCGCCATGGCCGCCGACCGGCTCGACGAGGTCCTCGACGCCGCCTACACCTGCCTCACCCGGTACGGCGTACGGCGCACGACGGTGGACGACATCGCCGGCGTCATGGGCGTGTCCCGGTCGGCGGTCTACCAGTACGTCCGCGGCAAGGACGACGCCTTCCGGCGGCTCGCCGAGCGCCTGCACCGGCAGGCGCTCGCGCGGGCCCGGCGGGCCGCCGCCGCACCGGGCGCCCCCCACGCGGAGCGGATCCGCGGCGTCCTCGCCGCCAAGCTCGACCTCGCCCTGACCCTCGCCGGGGACTCCCCGCACACCGCCGAGCTCCTGGACGGCGGTGCCCGGTTGTTCGCGCCCGCCTGCGCCGACTTCGGCACCGCGCTGCGGGAGCTGCTGACCGAACTGTTCGCCGGCCTGTTCGCCGAGGCGGACCGTGCTGCCGGGGTGGACGGTGCTGCCGGGGCCGACCGTGCTGCCGAGGCGGGTCGGTGCACGCGCGTCGGCCCGGCCGAGGCCGCCGACATCGCCATCGCCCTGGTTAGGGGCCTGGAGCCGACCCCGAACGCCCGGGACCTCCTCGGGCCGGCCGCCGACGCACTCACCACGGGCCTGCTGCACACCCGCGCGGACGTGGCCGCGGGCGTGGCCGCAGGCGCGGATCAGGCGACCGCCGGGGGCCCGAACTCGCGGACGGCATCGGCCACGATGGCGTCCAGACTGGCGTGATGGGCGCCCCGCCAGTAGGCCTGCCCGCAGTCGTTGCACTGCGCGAACGCGTCGTACGACCGCTCGGTGCCGTCCCGGAGCTGGTCCTGTACCGAGGTCTTGGCGACGGTGCGCAGCGTCCCGTTGCAGGTGGTGCAGCGGCTCCAGGGGGCGAGCGGGGGCGCGAACCGCGACAGGACGTCCCGCAGCTGGTCGGCGGGCCGGTGGCTGTAGACGTAGGCGCCCGCCCAGATCTCGCGCCGCCGCAGCAGGCCGCGGTCGCGCGAGAGCAGCACGCGCTGTTCGGCGGCCGAACGGGCGGCGAGCGCGGCGTCGCCGATGTCCGGGTTCTCGTAGGCGGCGTCGACGCCCAGCAGCCGCAGCCGGCGCGCGAGCGTCCCGAGGTGGACGTCGAGCAGGAACCGCGGCGGCCCGGCGGACGGTTGCGGCCTGCGCACGGCCTGCACCGAGATCAGCTCCCCGTCCACGGGGATGTGGGAGCCGGCCACCTGCCGCCCGTCCACGAGCAGTGTGCCGACCTCGGTGAGCGGAACGCCGAGCGACTCCACCACGTGTCCGAGTGTCGCGGCCCCGTCGGTTCGCAGCGCGATCCGCTCCGACCGCCGCCCGGCGGGGAGGAAGACGTGCAGGTCGGGGGCGATGGTCAGCCAGATCTCCGGTCTCTCCACCCGGCCAGCATGCCAGCGGGCGGGCGGCCGTGGCCAGCACTTTTCCACGCCGCCCGGCCCGCGTCGGCACCGAGCCGACCGAGCCGACCCCCGGCGGTCCCGGCTGCCGGTCGGGCCGGCCGTCTCACCGGGCGGCGGCCGAGGCCCGGGCGGTGAACGCCCGCCGGTAGTCGGTGGGCGTGACCCCGACCCGGGCGGTGAAATGGCGGCGCAGGTTGGTCGAGCTGCCGAGTCCGCTGCGCTCGCCGATCTGCTCGACGGGCAGATCGGTCGCCTCCAGCAGCGACTGGGCGCGGGCGAGCCGCTGGTTGAGCAGCCACTGCAGCGGGGTGGTACCGGTGGCGGCCTGCACGCGACGGAAGAAGGTCCGCGGGCTCATCCGGGCCCGACGGGCCAACTCCTCGACGGTGAGCGGCTGTTCGAGGTTGGCCGTGGCCCAGTCCAGGACCGGCGCCAGGCTGTCGTCGTCCGTGACCGGCACCGAGAGGTCGACGAACTGGGCCTGCCCGCCCGGCCGGTGCGCCGGGACGACCAGCCTCCGGGCCAGCTGGTTGGCCACGTGCGCGCCGAGGTCACGGCGGACGATGTGGAGGCAGAGGTCGAGCCCGGCCGCCACCCCCGCACTGGTCAGCACGGAGCCGTCGTCCACGTAGAGCACGCTGTCGTCGACGCTGACCCGCGGGTGGCGGCGGGCCAGGTCGGCGGTGTGCGACCAGTGCGCGGTCGCCCGGCGCCCGTCCAGGATCCCGGCCGCCGCGAGCGCGAACGCGCCGGTGCAGAGCGACACCATGCGCGCCCCGGCCGCCGCCGCGCGCCGCAGCTGCGCGACCAGTGCCGGCGGCACCTCGCGCTCCCCCGTCACACAGGCGTCCGGGACGGAGGGGACGATCACGGTGTCGGCCTCGGCGAGCGCCTCCCAGCCGTACTCGGCGCGCAGCGAGAAGCCGAAGCCACCGGGCGCGCGGGGCGGCGCCTCGGCCATCGGCGTCTCGGCACAGAGCCACAGCTCGTACCAGCGGTCCGCGAGGTCGGGCTGCGGGATGCCGAAGACCGCGCAGGCCATGCCGAGCTCGTACAGGTCCCAGAGCGGGAGCTCGGTGTGGTCGAGCACGGCGACGGCCACGGTGCCGGGGCCGGCTCCGGGGGTGTTCGACTGGGCGATCATGCCGCCACCCTAGGCCCCCGGTGGCAGGAATGGTTCGGCGAAGGGCAATCCTGCCACTGTCGGTGCTGTCGGCCCCGCTGCGAGGGTGACGTTGTCGATCAAGAACGCCGACGACGCACCCACCCCATTCGACCCGCCCACGGGAGCCCCCATGCCGCACGACACCACCCCCGAACCCGTCACCGTCCTCGGTCTGGGCGCGATGGGCACCGCACTCGCCGACGCCTTCCTCGCCGCCGGCCACCCCACCGTCGTCTGGAACCGCTCGGCCGCCAAGGCCGAACCGCTGGTCGCCCGCGGCGCCGTCCGGGCTGCCACACCCGCCGAGGCGGTGGCGGCCAACCCGCTGATCGTCGCCTGCGTGCTCGACTACGACGTGCTGCGCACGGTCCTCGCCGGCGCCGAGCCGGTGCTGGCCGGGCGGACGCTGGTGAACCTCACCTCCGGCTCGCCCGAACAGGCCCGTGACCTGGCCGACTGGGCCGCCGCGCACGACCTCGCCTACCTGGACGGCGCCATCATGATCACGCCGCCCGGCATCGGCGGCCCGCACGCGACGCTCCTCTTCAGCGGCGCGCCGGACCTCCTCGCCCGGCACCGCGCCACCCTCGCCGCACTCGGTGAGCCCGTCGACCTCGGCCCGGACGCCGGCGTCGCCGGCCTCTACGACACCGCGCTGCTCGGCCTGATGTGGTCCGCACTGACCGGCTGGCTGCACGGCGTCGCCCTGGTCGGCGCGGACGGGGTGCGGGCCGCCGACTTCACCCCGGTCGCCACCCGCTGGCTGGCCGGCGCCGTCGTCGGTTTCATCGACCGGTACACGACCCAGGTCGACGCCGGGCATTACCCGGGGGACGACGCCGACCTGGACATCCACCTCGCCGCGATGAGGCACCTGCTGCACGCCGGCCGGGCTCGCGGCGTCGACACCGCACTTCCCGAACTCCTCGCCCGTCAGGCCGAGCAGGCGATCGCCGCCGGCCACGGCGCCGACAGCTACGCCCGCCTGGTCGAGGTGATGCGGAAATGACCACCGCCGCCACGGGCACAGACACGGGCACGGCCACCGCCTGGCCCGCGCTGGTCACCGAGACCGCCGCCGCGACCACCGCCGCCCTCGGGCGGGCCGCCGACGCCGACTGGTACCGCCACCCGGCGGGCAGCGACTGGACCTGCCGCGCGACCCTCGACCACCTCGCACTCGGCCTGCTCGGCTACGCCGGCCTGCTGACGGCCCGTCCGACCGACCGGTACATCACCCTGTTCGGCTCCCTCGACCCGGCCGCGCCCGTCCCGCACTGCCTGGAGGGGCTGCGCATCGCCGCCGCCCTGCTGGCGGGCACGGTGCGGGACACCCCGCCCGAGGCCCGGGCCTGGCACCCGTGGGGGCACTCGGACGCCACGGGCTTCGCGGCCATGGGCATGGTCGAACTCCTCGTCCACGGCTGGGACCTCACGGGTGCCCTCGGCCTCGACCGATCGGTGCCGGACCGGCTCGCCGCCCCGGCCGTCACCCGGCTCTTCCCGACCGCCCCCGTCGGCCACGCCCCGGGCGACACGCTCCTCTGGTGCACCGGGCGCCTCGCCCTCCCGGGCCGGCCCCGCCGGGCCGCCGGAGCGTGGGCCTGGGACGGCCTGGTCCGGTAGCCGATCGGCGGCGGTCGCGGGGGCAAGGGGCCGACCGGGGCGGCCGCACCGGAACGCGGCCGGGTCGGGCGCTCGGTGCCCGGACGTCGAAGTCGGGGCGGTTCATCCGGAGAACGGGTCGCCCTCGGCCCCCGGCCGGCGCATCGGCCGGCCCGTGCAGGCCACGGACGAGGTGGCCGACCAGCAGC
>NZ_JBHVWC010000027.1:0-68526 GCF_042882445.1 Kitasatospora sp. NPDC058218
CCCTCCACCCGGCGGGTGGAGGGGGCACCGCCGCGTCCGGCCTCCCTGCCGCGCCCCCGCGCTAGCGGCGGTACAGGGGCTCGCCGGGCAGCCCGGCGTCGGCCGGCAGGACGGCCAGGCCCAGGCCCCGGTCGAGCCGGACCCGCAGCACCGGGTCGGCCGCGACGGCCTGCCCGAGCCGCTGCGCGGCCGCCTGGACGGCCTCCTGGTCCAGCGCCGGGTCGAACACCACCGCGAGCAGGCCGTCCCCCTCCTGATAGGGCGCCAGCAGACCGCTCACCACCTGCGGCTCGGCCGCCAGCAGGGCCCGGACGGCCTCGCGCACCTCGGGGTCGCGCACCGGCGGCAGGTACGGCCGGTTCTCCGCCAGCGCGCGCAGCCGGGCCCCGGACAGCTGGTAGGGCACCGGGCCGGCCGGATCGATCAGCAGGGTGTCCGCGCGCTCGGAGTAGGCGACCATCGCGGCCTGCGGGGCGGCCACCGGCGCCGGCCGGGCGTCGGCCCGCCAGCGGGTCATCGCCTCCATCGAGGTGAAGGCCGGCAGCGCCCGGCGGCCGTCCGCGGCCTCGATCACCGGGACGGCCATGTCACTGGTCTTCTCGTGCTTGTGCCCGTGCTCGTCCAGTTCCACCTCGCCGAGGACGGCGACGATCGGGACCATCAGCCGGGTCGGCGTCAGCGCCGCGAGCACCTCCGGCTCGGCCGCGCGCTCCTGCGCCCAGCGGGCGAGCGCCTCGGCGAGAGCCGGGTCGGCGGTGCCGTCGTCGGCGGCGAATCCTGGGTTCGGAATGTTCTTGCGGTCCACCCGGCCGACCCTATGCCACCTCACACCCGCCACCGGATCGAGGCGGATCACGCGCCGCCGGGGCGGATCACCCGTCACAGGCCTACCCACCGGTAGTCCGGTGTGGCACTCTGCGCCCATGGCCACGCTCGAAGCTGCTGCCCGCACCGCCGCCGCGCCCTCGCCGGCGGCCGACCGAGCCCGGTACGACCGGGCCACCGCCCACCTGGACGGCCCGGTGGCCGTCGTCGACCTGGCGGCCTTCGACGCCAACGCCGCCGACCTGGTCCGCCGGGCGGCCGGCAAGCCGATCCGGGTGGCCAGCAAGTCGGTGCGCTGCCGGGCGCTGCTGGAGCGGGTACTGGCGACGGACGGCTTCGCCGGGGTGATGAGCTTCACCCTCGGCGAGTCGCTCTGGCTGGCCCGGGCCGGCGTCCGCGACGTCCTGCTGGCCTACCCCAGCGCCGACCGGGCCGGCTTCGCCGAGCTGACCGCCGATCCGGCGGCGGCCGCCGCCGTCACCGTCCTGGTGGACGACCCGGCCCAGCTCGACCTGATCGACGCGGCCCGGACCGGCCCCGCCGAGGTGCGGGTCTGCCTGGAGCTGGACACCTCGCTGCAGCTGTTCGGCGGGCGCGTACGGGTCGGCGCCCGGCGCTCGCCGATGCGCACGCCCGAGGACCTCGGCGCCTTCGCCGAGCTGGTGCAGCGCCGCCGGGGGTTCCGGGTGGTCGGGCTGATGGCCTACGAGGGGCACATCGCCGGGGTGGGCGACAGCCTGCCCGGGCGGCCGGTGCGCTCGCGGATGATCCGGCTGATGCAGGCGAAGGCACGAACCGAGCTGGCCGAGCGGCGCGCGGCGGCGGTCCGGCGGCTGCGCGAGGTGGCCGAGCTGGAGTTCGTCAACGGCGGCGGCACCGGCAGCGTCGAGTCGACCGCGGCGGAGCGGGCGGTCACCGAGGTGGCGGCCGGCTCGGGGCTGTACGTGCCGCGGCTGTTCGACCACTACCGCGCGTTCCGCGGCCGGCCGGCCGCGCTGTTCGGCCAGCCGGTGGTGCGCCGGCCCGGCCTCGGCGTGGTGACGGTGCTCGGCGGCGGCTACCCGGCCTCCGGCGCGGCCGGGCCGGACCGCTCGCCGGTGCCCTACCTGCCGCCGGGGCTGCGCTACGACCCGATGGAGGGCGCCGGCGAGGTGCAGACCCCGCTGCTCGGCGCGGCCGCCGACGACCTGCTGATCGGCGACCGGGTCTGGTTCCGGCACGCCAAGGCGGGCGAGCTGTGCGAGCGCTTCGCCGAGCTGCACCTGATCGACGGCGACACGGTGGTGCGCACCGTCCCGACCTACCGGGGCGAGCTGAAGACCTTCCTCTGACCTCGCCGGATTCCCCGCTGCGGCACCGCCGTTGCTCTACCGTGGTTCCGACGGGACCGGACGTGAACCCAGGGGGCAGCCGTGGAGGCCGATATCGTGCAGCAGCTGGTGACGTCGGGCGCCACCACACTGGTCGGGCTGATGGCCACCGAGGCCTGGACGCAGGCCCGTTCGCGCTTCGCCGCGCTGTTCGGGCGCGGCGAGAGCGACGAGACGGAGGCGGCCGCGCTGGAGCGCTCGCGGGTGGTCATCACCCGCGCCCAGGAGAGCGGCGACACCGAGGCCGTCAACGACCTGACCGGCACCTGGCGCGGCCGGCTCCGCCAGGCACTGCTGGAGGACCCCGGGGCGGCGGACGAACTCCAGGGAATCCTGGACGAGTTCAGGCCGCAGCTGCCGGCGCGGGGCGGGGTCACCGTGCACAACACGATCAGCGGCGGGACGGTGAACGGCAACGTGATCCAGGCCCAGAACGTGCACGGGGGCGTGACCTACCACCAGGCCGTGCAGCCGCCGATCCGACCGTTCACCGGCCACTGACCTTTTCCCAGCCTTAAAGAGGCCCGAGGGGACGCCTAACTCCTGCGTCCCCTCGGGCCTCTGTGCTGCGCGTACGGCTACAGTCCGTCAAAAAGTACGCCACGACCGACTATTGCCAGTTGGTCTAGTCCAATCATACGCTCAGCCCGGGTCCCGCGTGCCGGGCCGGCGGACCCCGGGCAGACGTGCCCATCCCCCACACTCTCGGTCCGGAACACTGGTCAAGGAGTCCCCACCCCATGTCCATCAAGCGAAGTGCCCTGTCCCTCGGTGTCATAGGCGCCGCGGTCCTCGCCGTTTCGACGACCGCCGCCGGCACCGCCAGCGCCCACGGTGCCATGACCAACCCGGTCAGCCGGATCGCGGCCTGCTACGCCGAGGGCCCGGAGACCCCCAAGTCCCAGGTCTGCAAGGACCTCGTGGCGATGAGCGGCACCCAGCCGCTGTACGACTGGAACGAGGTCAACATCGCCAATGCGAACGGCAACCACCAGGCGCTGATCCCGGACGGCAAGCTCTGCTCGGCCAACCGCGACAAGTACAAGGCGCTCGACATGCCGCGCACCGACTGGCCGGCCACCCCGGTCAGCGCCGGTTCGTTCAACTTCAAGTTCCGCGTCACCGCCGCGCACGTCGGCACCCAGACCGTCTACATCACCAAGGCCGGCTACGACCCGACCAAGCCGCTGAAGTGGTCCGACCTGGAGTCGACCCCGGTCGCCCAGGTGCAGGTCACCCGCACCGCCACGGACGGGTACTACAACTACGCGGGCACGCTGCCCCAGCGCACCGGCCGCCAGCTGCTCTACATGGTCTGGCAGCGCAGCGACAGCCCCGAGGCGTTCTACAGCTGCTCCGACGTCGACTTCGGCCAGCCCGCGGCCGCCGCCGGCCAGACCGTGTCGGCGCTCTCCGCGCAGGCTCCGGTCGCGCCGAGCGAGGAGCAGATCACCGCGGGCCAGTCCAAGTCCACCGTCGCCCACCACGGGCACGGCGGCAACGCCAACGAGCCGGCGGGCGCGGTGGTGCCGACCGCCAACGCCGCCGTCGGCGGCTCGGCCACCGGTCCGCTGCTGCTGGCCGGCGCCGCCGCGATCAGCGTCGGATGGGCCGGCATGGTGCTCCGGCGCCGTCGCTTCGAGGCTGTTCGACGCGACTCCTGACCGCCGGAGGCCTGGGCCGGACCGCCCACCGACCCCCGTGCGGTCCGGCCCAGGCGATCCCCACCACGGCGTGTGAACACGGCGGCGGCCCACCCGGACTCCTCCGGGTGGGCCGCCGTACGTGAGCGGAGCTGCGCGGTCAGGTGGTGGTACCGCCGTCGGGGCCGGCCCCCGGGAAGGCGGGCACCTTGCCGGTGTAGTCGGCGATGCCCTTGACGATGGTGTCCATCACGGCGACATCGGGCGCCTTGGCGGCGATGTCGAAGCCGAGGTGGACGGAGATCAGCGACTTGCCGTCGGCGGCCGGGAAGACGACGGTCTGCACGTAGCCGTCGTTGCCCTTCGCCGCATCGACCTTCCACCGGACCAGGTAGCCGTCCCGGCCGTCGACCTTGACCGCCTCGGACTTCAGCTCCTCGTGGGAGTTGAGGTCGTTGTACGAGTCCTTGGCCGCCTTCTCGATGTCGGCCTTGGCCGCCGCCTGGACGTCGGTGCCGCCGCCGGCGATCCGGCCGGTGTTGGCGCCGCCCAGCGAGCAGTTGCCGCCGCCCTCGCATTGGTAGAGGCCCACGCTCAGCGCGGCGAAGCCGTCCGGGGTGGTGGTGCCCTGCCAGCCGGAGGGGACCGGCAGGGTGATCCGGTTCACCAGGTCGGCGGCGGGACCGCTGCCCTGGCCGTTGCCGCCACCGCTGCCGCCGTTGCCCTTGCCCTTGCCCTGACCGTTGCCGTTGCCCTGACCGTTGCCGTTGCCGTTGCCCTGACCGTTGCCATTGCCCTTGCCCTGGCCGTTGCCGCCGTTGCCGTTGCCCTGGCCGCCGTCGCTGTCGGGGCCGCCCAGATCGGGCAGACCGCTCCACGGGCCCTCCTCGCCGTACGGCGGGGCCTGCCGGGGCGCGCGGTGCGAGGCACGCGTCTCCCCGTGGCCGTCCATCACCAGGTAGGTGATCCCGGAGCCGGCGCCGAGGCCCAGCAGGGCCGCGACGGTGGCCGCGATCACCAGCTTGGACGGCTTGCGCCGGGGCTTGGGCGGCGCGGGCGGTGCGATCGCGCCGTAGGCGGCGCCGAAGGGGGGCGGCTCCGGGTAGCGGACCGTCGGCCCGCTCCCCAGCACCTCCCCCTCCAGCACCCGGGTCTCGGCGGTCGCGTCCGACCCCGGGGCCGCCGGCGCCGCGGGCTCCGGCGCCGGCGGGGCGTCCGAGGGTGCGGGCCGGGTGTCGGCCGTCCAGCCCTTGCCGTCCCACCAGCGCTGCGGTCGCGGATCGCTGGTGGTGTCCTTCGGGTCCGGGTACCACCCGGCGGGAATCTGCTCGCTCACGACAGAGAATCTAAAGGCAGCCGGATAAACGCGATATCAGCGCGACCGCCAATTCCCGGCATTCTGCATGAGATTACGGTGAGAAGGCCGAACGGAGGGCTAGATCGGGGTCACATAGGCCCCCGCGATGCCGCCGTCGACCAGGAACTCGCTCGCCGTGATGAAGGAGGAGTCGTCGCTGGCGAGGAAGGCGACCGCCGCCGCGATCTCCTCGGGCCGGGCGAACCGGCCGAGCGGAATGTGCACCAGCCGGCGGGCCGCCCGCTCCGGGTCCTTGGCGAACAGCTCGCGCAGCAGCGGGGTGTCCACCGGCCCGGGCGAGAGCGCGTTGACCCGGATGCCCTCCCGGGCGAACTGCACGCCCAGCTCGCGGGACATCGCCAGCACCCCGCCCTTGGAGGCGGTGTAGGAGATCTGCGAGGTGGCCGCGCCCATCCGTGCCACGAAGCTGGCGGTGTTGATGATCGAACCGCGCCCGTGCCGCCGCATGTACGGCAGCGCCGCCTTGCAGCACAGGTAGACGGAGGTCAGGTTGACCTCCTGCACCTTGCGCCAGGCCGCCAGCTCGGTGGTCAGGATGGAGTCGTCCTCCGGCGGCGAGATGCCCGCGTTGTTGAAGGCGACGTCCACGCTGCCGTAGGTCTCGTAGGCCTCGTCGAAGAGCGCCTCGACCATGTACGGGTCGGTGACGTCGGTGTGCACGAACAGGCCGCCGACCTCCTGGGCGGCCGCCTTGCCGGTGTCCTCGTCGACATCGGCGCAGACCACCTTGGCGCCCTCCGAGGCGAGCCGGCGGGCGGCGGCCAGCCCGATGCCGCTGCCCGCTCCGGTGATCACGGCCGTCCGGCCGACCAGACGCCGGCAGACCGGGCCGTCCTTCTCGGTGGCGGCGGGCTTCTCGCTCATGGCCGGCTCCTACTCCTCGCTGTGGATGAACACGTTCTTGGTCTCGGTGAAGTCGACCAGCGCGTCGGGCCCGAGCTCCCGGCCGATGCCGGAGTCGCCGAACCCGCCGAAGGGCGTCCAGTACCGCACCGAGGAGTGCGAGTTGACGGACAGGTTGCCCGCCGCGACGCCCCGGGCCAGGCGCAGCGCCCGGCCGACGTCCCGCGTCCAGATGGAGCCGGAGAGCCCGTAACGGGTGGCGTTGGCCAGCCGCACGGCGTCCGCCTCGTCGTCGAAGGGGAGCACCACCGCGACCGGGCCGAAGATCTCCTCGGTCGCCGCGGGCACGCTCGGGTCGGCGGGGGCGAGCACCGTGGGCGGGTACCAGAAGCCGGGGCCGTCGGGCACCGCGCCGCGGGCCAGCACCGGCAGCTCGGGGGTGACGTAGGAGGCGACCCGGCGGACCTGGGCGGCGGAGATCAGCGGGCCGAGTTCGGTGTCCGGGTCGGCCGGATCCCCGGTGCGGACGGCTTCGACGGCGGGCAGCAGCAGGGCGAGGAAGTCGTCGAGGGCCTCGCGCTGGACCAGGATGCGGCTGCGCGCGCAGCAGTCCTGCCCGCTGTTGTCGAGGAAGGACATCGGGTCGGCGGCGCGGGCGAGGTCGGCGTCCGCGAAGACGATGTTGGGGCTCTTGCCGCCGAGTTCGAGGGTGACCCGCTTGGCCCGGGCCGCGCAGCGGGCGGCGACCTCCTTGCCGACCAGGGTCGAGCCGGTGAAGACGATCTTGCGGACGGCGGGGTGGTCGACCAGGGCCCGCCCGGTGGTGGCGCCGGCGCCGGGGACGACCTGGAGGAGACCCTCCGGAAGCCCGGCGGCGAGGGCGAGTTCGGCCAGCCGCAGCGCGGTGAGCGGGGTGGCCTCGGCGGGCTTGAGGAGCACGGCGTTTCCCGCGGCGAGGGCGGGGGCGAAGCCCCAGGCGGCGATCGGCATCGGGAAGTTCCAGGGGGCGATCACCCCGACCACGCCGATCGGCTCGTGGAAGGTGATGTCCAGGCCGCCGGCCACCGGGATCTGGCGGCCGGTCAGCCGCTCCACCCCGCCGGCGGCGTACTCCAGCAGGTCGCGGACGTTGCCCGCCTCCCAGCGGGCGTTGCCGAGGGTGTGGCCGGCCTCGCTCACCTCCAGGGCGGCCAGCTCGGGGATGTGCACCTCGACCTGGTCGGCGAAGCGGCGCAGCAGTCGGGCGCGTTCGCCGGGGGCGAGCGCGGCCCAGCCCTGCTGGGCCTTGAGGGCGCGCTGGACGGCGGCGTCCAGCTGAGCCGGGGTGGTGTCGGGGACGGTGCCGAGCGGCTCGCCGGTGGCGGGATTGAGGACGGTGCAGGCGGCGGGACCCTCCATGCCGCTCACATCCGCTCGAAGGATCGGTAGCGCTCCCAGTCGGTGACGGCGCTGTCGTACGCGTTCAGCTCGACCCGGGCCATGTGCAGGTAGTGCTCGACCACGTCACTGCCGAACGCGGCGCGGGCGAGCTCGCTCCCCGCCCAGCGGTCGGCGGCCTCGCGCAGCGAGCCGGGCACCCGGGCGTACTCGTCGACGGCGTAGGCGTTGCCGAGGCAGGGGGCGGGCAGTTCGAGCTTGTGCTGGAGGCCGTGCAGGCCGGCGGCGATCATGCCGGCGACGGCGAGGTACGGGTTGACGTCACCGCCGGGGACGCGGTTCTCCATCCGCAGGCTCGGACCGTGACCGACCACCCGGTAGGCGCAGGTCCGGTTGTCCCGGCCCCAGGCGACGGCGGTCGGGGCGAAGGAGCCGGGCCGGTAGCGCTTGTAGGAGTTGATGTTGGGCGCGTAGAGCAGGCTGAACTCGCGCAGGGCGGTGAGCTGGCCGGCGAGGAAGTGCCGCATGGTGTCGGTCATCCGGCCGTCGCGGTCGGCGAAGGCGGGGGCGCCGCCCGGCTCGCGCCCGTCCCGGAGGTCCCGCAGGGACAGGTGGATGTGGCAGCTGTTGCCCTCGCGCTCGTCGTACTTGGCCATGAAGGTGAGCGCGCAGCCCTGCTGGGCGGCGATCTCCTTGGCGCCGGTCTTGTAGACGCTGTGCTGGTCGCAGGTGGTGAGGGCGTCGGCGTAGCGGAAGGCGATCTCGTGCTGGCCGAGGTTGCACTCGCCCTTGGCCGACTCGACCACGAGGCCGGCGCCGGCCATCTCGTTGCGGATCCGGGAGAGCAGCGGCTCGACCCGGGCGGTGCCGAGCAACGAGTAGTCCACGTTGTACTGGTTGGCCGGGGTGAGGCCGCGGTACCCGCCGAGCCAGGCCTGTTCGTAGGTGTCACGGAAGACCAGGAACTCCAGCTCGGTGCCGATGTCGGCGGCCAGGCCGTACTCGGCGAGGCGCCCGATCTGGCGCTGCAGCAACTGGCGGGGCGCGGTGTCGACGGGGTGGCCGCCGTGCCGGGCGAGGTCCGCGGTGACCTGCGCGGTGCCGGGCTGCCAGGGGGTGAGCCGGAGCGTGCCGAGATCGGGGCGCATGGCGAAGTCCCCGTAGCCCGTCTCCCAGGAGGAGTGGGCGTAGCCGTCGACCGTGTTGAGGTCGACGTCGACGGCGAGCAGGTAGTCGCAGGCCTCGGCGCCGTGCTCGGCGACCTCGTCGAGGAAGAACCGGGCGGCGAAGCGCTTGCCCTGGAGCCGGCCCTGCATGTCGGTGAAGGCGAGGGCGACGGTGTGGATCTCGCCGGCGTCGACCAGCGTGCGCAGCTCGTCGATGGTGAGCGGCGCGCGCGGCGGCGCACCCGCGGCGGCGTTGTCGGGCATGACGGAACCCTCCCCTTCGATCACTCAGCGAGATCAGACGGTCACAGCGAACCGTACGGCCTGCCACGGACAGCACGGAAGAGGGCGGACGGGTGTGGCGCGCCGATACGCGTGGTTGACGGGGTATCAGGCGGGGCGGGAGGAGAATGCCCGCCATGGATCGCAGGCCTTTCATCGGCGTCAGCACCTACCTGGTGGACGCGAGTTGGAGCGACTGGCGGGCCCGCCGGGTGGCACTGGTGCCCGAGCGGTACACCGCGTACGTGCGGGATTCGGGCGGGATCGCGGTGCTGCTGCCGCCGGACGCCCCGGAGCGCGCGCCGGAGGTGCTCGCCCGGTTGGACGCGCTGGTCGTCGCGGGCGGGCCGGACATCGACCCGGCGTACTACGGGCAGCCGCCGCACCCGCTGACCGAGGCGGACGCGCCGGAGCGGGACCACTGGGAGTCGGCGCTGCTGCGGGCGGCCCTGGCGGCGGGCATGCCGCTGCTGGGCATCTGCCGGGGCATGCAGGTGCTGAACGTGGTGTGCGGTGGCTCGCTCGTCCAGCACCTCCCGGACGTGGTCACCCCGGACGTGCACGGCGGCTCGCCCGGCAGGTACGGGGAGCACACGGTGCGGCCGGTGCCCGGCACGCTGCTCGGCGGGCTGCTGCCGGAGAGCGAGCTGACCGTGCCGACCTTCCACCACCAGGCGGTGGACCGGCTCGGCTCGGGGCTGCGGGTGAGCGCGCACGCGCCGGACGGGACCGTGGAGGCGGTGGAGGGGCCGGGGTTCACCCTCGGGGTGCAGTGGCACCCCGAGCAGGGGGACGACCTGCGGGTGATGCAGGCCCTGGTCCGGGCGGCGACGGCGGCCCGGACGGTGCCGCTGGAGGCGGTCGGGGCCGTCGCCCTCGGCAGCTCCTAACCGGTCGCGGCGGCGGGCTCGGCGACCCCGGCGGTTCCGGCGGTTCCGGCGGTTCCGGCATGGTCGGTCTCGACGCGGTCGGGCCGGCGGGCGGCCTCCAGCAGGCTCGGCAGCATCCGCTCCGCGTGCTCCGCGTAGCCGCGCGGGGACGGGTGCACGCCGTCCGGGCCGAGGAGTTCGTGCGCCCGGTCGCGGAACTCGGTGCCGGAGGACGGCGCCGGCACGGCACCGACCCGCTCGGCGGCCCGGCTCTGCAGCCGGGCCAGCCGCCGGGAACGGCGAGCGCCCCACCAGCGGGCCGGCGACCGGAGCCCGGGGGCGTACCCGGGGTCGGGGCAGGGCACCACGACCAGCTGCCACCCCGTTTCGTGCAGGACCCCCAGCAGGTGGGCGAAGCCGCGGCCGGAGCGCCCCAGCGGCAGGGGGAGCAGGGCGTCGTTGCCGCCGACGATCAGCACCGCGAGACCGGGCCGCAGCCGGGCCGCCCGGGCCACCTGCCGGCGCAGGCCCGCCGTGGTGGCGCCGACCCGGGCGAGCACCCGCAGGTCCACCGGCCGGTCCAGGCGGCGGCCGAGGCCGTCGGCGAGCCGGGCGCCGAGGGTCTCCTCGCGACGGCCGGCCCCGAGGCTCTGGGCCAGCGAGTCGCCCAGCATCAGCAGGGTGAGCGGCCGGTCGTCGGCCGGTTCGGCGGGCCCGTACCGGCCGTCGGCGATCGGGACCGACCAGTCGGCGGGCGGGCGGCGCATCAGCACCCGGCTGTAGAGGCGGGCGGCGGTGAGCCGGGCGCGGCCGAGCGGTCCGCCGGAGCGGCGCGGCCGGCGGGCGGCGTCGGGGCGGGCCTGCGGCGGGGCGGTCGGGGCCGGGACGGCGGACGGGGCGGGGCCGGCGGTCGGGGTGGGGCCGGGCATGGCGGTACTCCAGGGCGGGTCGGCGGGCGGGGGTGACGGACCCGGGGCAGCACGGAGCCGCCGCTCGACCCTTCCGGGTGCGGCAGCCGTGCCGGAGCCCGGGCACGGGCGGGCGGCGGACGGGGACGGGGACGGCGGGGAACGCCGGCGGTCGGGCGGTGGTCAGACGGCGGTCAGGACGACGACCGCGTTCTGGCCGCCGAAGCCGCTGGAGACCGAGACGGCGGCCTGCAGGGCGACCGGCCGGGGCGCTTTGGTGACCACGTCGAGGTCGATCGCCTCGTCCATCCGGTCGAGGTTGGCGGTCGGCGGGATCAGCTGGTGCTGCAGGGTCAGTACGGTCAGTGCCGCCTCGATCGCACCGGCCGCGCCCATGGTGTGTCCGATCACGCTCTTGTTGGCGGTGACCGGCGGCGGGCGGTGGAAGACCTGGCGCAGCGCCGCCGCCTCCGCCGGGTCGTTCAGCGCGGTGCCGGTGCCGTGCGCGTTGACGTGCCCGATCTCGTACGGCGCCAGCCCGGCGTCGGCGAGCGCGGTGTCGAGGGCGCGGGCGAGGCCGTCGCCGTCCGGGTGGGGCGCGGTGAAGTGGTACGCGTCGGCGGCGGAGCCGTGCCCCGCCAGGTAGGCGCGCGGGCGGACACCGCGTGCCCGGGCGTGCTCGACGCGCTCCAGGACCAGGACACCCGCGCCCTCGCCGAGGACGAAGCCGTCCCGGTCGGCGTCGAACGGGCGGGAGGCGCCGGCCGGGTCGTGCCGCCGCCGGGAGAGCGCGCCCAGCCGGTCGAAGGCCGTCGCCACCATCCGGGAGCGGCCGCTGTCCGCACCGCCGGCCAGCACCAGGTCGCAGGTGCCGGCCCGGAGCAGGTCGCAGGCCAGCCCGAGCGCACTGGTGCCGGACGCGCAGGCGGTGCTGACGACCAGGCTGGGCCCGAGCGCCCCGAGATCCAGACTGACCTCGCCGGCCGCCATGTTGGGGATGCTGCGGGGCAGCATCAGCGGGGAGATCCGGTCGGCCCGGCCCTGCTCCAGCCGGGCGTACTCCACCTGGTGGGTCGTGACGCTGGTGGCGCTGACGCCGAGCACCACCCCGACCCGGGCGCCGTCCCACCCGGCCGGGTCGAGCCGGGCGTCGTCGACCGCCTCGCGGGCGGCCAGGACGGCGAGTTGGGCGAACGGATCGAGCCGGCGCGCCAGCCGGCCGCCGAGCAGCCCCGGCGCGTCGTACGGGTCGACGGTGCAGCAGAAGTCGGCGTTCAACCCGGCCAGCGTGAGGTCCGGACGCGCGGTCGGCTCACCGCCCAGGAAGTGCTGCCAGGTGGCCGCCGTGCCGAAGCCGGCCGGGGTGACCAGGCCGAGCCCGGTCACGGCCACCGTGCGCCCGCTCAACTGACCGCGCCCGCTGCCAGGCCGGCGTCGGCGAAGGCCGCGAGCTCACCGAGGGTGCCGTCCGGCCGGATGTCGGCCACGGTGACGCCGATCCGCTCCTCCACCAGCAGCGAGAGCTCGACCAGCGCCAGGCTGTCGAGCTCCAGCGAGGCCAGGGTGGCGCCGGGCCGGACGCGCTCGGCGGCGACGTCGAACTCCGTGATCAGGCAGGCGTGGAGGATGTCGTAGCTCTGGGACGAGGACATGCCGGTGGGCCTTTCGCTAGTGGGTGTGGTCAGTCGAGCTCGGGGACGAGAACGGGGGCCGGGGCCGGGGCCGGGCGGCGCCCGGGGAGCCGGTACCAGGCGAGGACGGCGGCGAGCAGCGCGGCGGCGCCGCCGACCCGGGAGGCGGCGGCGAGACCGTCGGTGAACGCGCCCGCGTCCCCCGCCGGGGCGCCGGCCACCGAGGTGGCCAGGACCGAGCCGAGCACGGCCACGCCGAGAGTCGAACCGACCTGCCGGGTGGCGTCGTTGAGGGCGGAGCCGACCCCGGCCATGGCCGCGGGCACGGCGCTCATCACCAGCTCGGTGGCGACCGGCGCCAGCAGCCCGGCGCCCAGGCCGCAGATGCCCTCGAAGGCCAGCACCGGAGCGTCCCCCGAGTCGGCGGCCAGCCGGCCCAGTTGGGCGAAGCCGGCGACGATCAGCAGCAGGCCGCCCGCCACCGGGACCCGGGCGCCGAGCCGCCGCGCCACCACCGGGCCGAGCACCGCACCGGCCGCGAGCCCCAGCGACAGCGGGACCATCCGCAGCCCGGCCTGCCAGGCCGACAGCCCGCGCACCTGCTGCAGGTAGAGCGTGAGCAGGAACATCGCACCGAACATCGCGAAGGACATCAGCGCCAGGCACAGCGTGGCCGGCCAGACCGGCCCGCCGCGCAGCAGCCGGACCGGCACCATCGGCGCCGCGCACCGCAGCTGCCACCCCGCGAACCCGGCGAGCAGCAGCGCCGCCGCCCCGAAGGCGGCCAGCACCTCGGCACTGGTCCAACCGCGCCCGGGGGCCTCGATGATGGCCCAGACCAGCGCCAGCAGCCCGCCGCAGGAGAGCAGCGCGCCCGGGCGGTCCAGCGGGCGCGCCCCGGGGTCACGCGACTCGGGCAGCACCGGGACGACCGCCAGGAGCACCGCCACCACCGGGACGTTCAGCCAGAACGCCGCCTGCCAGCCGTGCCGCTCGACCAGCCAGCCGCCCACGACCGGCCCGAACAGCGCGCCGACCCCGGCCACCGCCGCCCAGATGCCGATCGCCCGCCGGCGGTCCGCCGCCGCGGGGAGGACGTGCACGATGGTGGAGAGGGTCGCGGGCATGAACAGCGCCGCACCCAGCCCCATCCCGCAGCGGGCCGCGACCAGGTGGGCGGGGTCGTCACCGACGGCGCCCGCCACCGAGGCGAGCGCGCAGAGCGCCAGCCCGGTGGTGAACGCCAGGCGCCGGCCGTACCGGTCGCCCAGCGCTCCCGCGGCCAGGACGCAGCCGCCGAGCGCCAGCGCGTAGCCGTCGACGATCCACTGGGTCTCGGCCAGGCTCGGGCCCAGCTCGGCCCGCAGGCCGGGGACGGCCACGTTCAGGACGGTGAAGTCCAGGCCGAGCAGGAACAGCGCGGCGCAGACCACCGCCACCGCCGCCCACGCCCGCCGCCCGGCCACCGGGCCGCGCTCCTGCCGCGCTCCCCCTTGCCGGACGCCCCCTCGCCGCACGCTCGCTCGTCGCACGCTCGCTCGTCGCACGCTCCCGGCCTCAGACCGGCAGCCGCAGCGGCTCGTCACGCCGCCGCAAGCCGATCCGGTACAGCGTGGCGGCGCCGCGCAGGAACGTCACCTCGCAGGCCCGCAGGTACAGCCGGTAGCGCCGGTAGCCCTCCGGGCCGACCAGGCGCTCGGCCTCCTCGCGGGCCCGCAGCAGCCGGGCGGACCAGGCCCTGAGGGTGCGGGCGTAGTCCTCGGCCGAGGCGTGCAGCACGACGACCGAGAAGTAGGGGTCGGCCGCCGCCGCGATCTCGCTCAGCCGGGGCAGCCTGGCCCCGGGGAAGATGTCGCTGCCGACGAAGGACCCCACCGGGCCCCCGCCGTCGGCGGCGCCGTCGTACGCGATGGTCTGCAGCGACATCCGGCCGCCGGGGCGCAGCCAGCCGTGGCAGTGCTCGAAGTACCGGGCGTAGACGCCGAGCCGTTCGGCGTGACTCATGTCGGCGGTGGCGAAGTGCTCGAAGGAGCCCATCCCGACGACCACGTCGTACGGCTGCGCCGGGCGGTGGTCCTCCCAGCTCTCCAGCCGGGCCTCGACGCCCGGCAGGCCGAGCGCCTCCAGGTGGGCGTGCTGGGCGCGGGAGATGGTCAGGCCGGTGGCGGAGGCGGCGCGGTCCTCGCGGACGGCGTGCGCCAGCATCGCGCCCCAGCCGCAGCCGATGTCGAGCAGCCGCGCCCCGCCGCCGCGTTCGGCGCCGACGAGGTCCAGGTGGTGGTCCAGCTTGGCCCGCTGGGCGCGCGGCAGCGCGGTGTCGTCCGGCTCGTCACCGGGGATGCCCGTCCACATCGCCGCCGTGTACGCCAGCGTCTCGTCGAGCCAGAGCGCGTAGAACTCGTTGCCGAGGTCGTAGTGGAACTCGATGTCGGTGACGCCGGTGCCGGCGGTGGTGATGGTCATGCTGCTCCTGTTCGGCCGGTCGGGCTTGCGAGCGGGGCGTTCTCGGGGGCTCCCCCGGCGCGGCGGGCGCGCGCCGCCAGGGCCTGGTCCCGGCGTTCGACGAAGCGGGCGGCCCGGGTGTCCAGGCGATCCAGGTGCTCGGCGAGCCGGTCGCGGGCCTGTTCGCCGACCGGGCCGAGCCCGGTCAGTTCGAAGAGCTGCAGCGAGCGCACCAGCGGGACCAGCACCTCGTCGTGGTGGACCCTGAGGTCGTACACGCCGGCCACCGCGACCTCGGCCGCCATCCGGGCGAAGCCGGGCATGCCCTGCCCCGGCATGGCGAAGTCGCGGACGGTCCGGTCGAGTACCGCGAGCACCGGGTCGGGATCGAGTTCCAGGGCGACCCGCAGCAGTTCGCGGTAGAAGACCATGTGCAGGTTCTCGTCCTGGGCGATCCTCGTGAGCAGCCGCTCGCAGACCGGGTCGCCGCTGAGCCGGCCGGTGTTGCGGTGGCTCACCCGGGTGGCCAGCTCCTGCACGGTCGCGTAGGCGACCAGGCCGAGCACGCCGACCGGCTCGGGGACGGCACCGGCGCCGAGCTGGGCCATCCGGGCGCGCTCCAGGGCGATCGGGTCGACGGCGCGGGCGGCGTGCAGGTAGGCGCGGATGGATCCGGCGTGCCGGTCCTCCTCGGCGGTCCACCGGTGCAGCCAGGCGCCCCAGACGCCGTCCCGGGAGGTCTGCGACCCGAGCGTCCAGTGGTAGCCGGGCAGGTTGTCCTCGGTGAGCAGGTTGACCACCAGGGCGGAGCGCACGGCGGGGCTCAGCGCCGACTGTTCGGGGCGCCAGGGCTGCCCGTCGAGCGGGCCGTCGAAGTCCCGGCCGAGGGTCCACGGCACGTACTGGTGCGGGAACCACTCGCGCGCCGAGTTGAGATGACGATTCATCAACTCTTCGGTGGCGGGCTCTAATTCGACGAGCCAGCGGACGGCTTCCGCCGTAGCGATCTTCACGGATGGTGATCGTTGCGCAGCCGTGCGCACCGGCGCAAACCGGCCTCACCCGATCGGGTCAAGCACGCCGCCAGGCTGACGCCGACGGCCCAACGGCGCCCGGCGTCCTCGGCCTGGGCGGCTCTCCCGCCCCGGGACCGGGCCCCACCGCAGGACCGGACCTCACGCCGGGGGCAGGCCGGCCAGGACGGCGAGGGCGCCGGCCCCACCGGCCGCGAGCAGGGTGAGCACCACACCCCTGCGGGCCGCGACCAGCCAGAGCAGCGCGCCCGCCAGCACCCCCCACTGCCAGCCCCGGCCGAGCGCGGCGGCGAGCGGCACGGCCGAACCCGCGATGGCGCCGATCACCGCCGGCCCGGCACCGGTGAGGAAGTCCTGCACCCGCCGGTCCGCCCGGAGCCGGTCGAAGTGCCGGGCCCCCAGGAGGACGAAGAGGAACGACGGCGCGAAGGCCACCGCCGCAGCCAGCAGCCCGCCGCCGACCCCGGCGGCCGCGTAGCCGACCGCCGCGACGGTGTGCACCACCGGCCCGGGGGTGACCTGGCCGAGGGCCACGGCGTTGAGGAACTGACCGTCCGTCATCCAGTGGTAGCGGTGCACCGCGTCGGCCTGCATCAGCGGGATGATCACGAAGCCGCCCCCGTAGGAGAGCGCCCCCACCTTGAACGCCACCCAGGCCACCGCGCCGAGCCCGGCGAGCCCGCCGGCCACCGGCAGCACGGGCAGCGCGGCGGCCGGCGGCAGCGGGGCGCGGCGCCCGCCATCGCCATCGCCGTCACCGTCGCCGCCCCGCGCCCGCGCCCGGACGGCGATCTCGGCCAGGCCCGCGGCGACCAGGACCAGCACCAGCCACGGCCCGGTGAGGATCGCCGCGACCGCGCCCGCGAGGGCGTACCCGGCCCAGCGCGCCCGGGCGCGGCTCCCCCGGCCCGCGCGGGCGAAGCTCCCGGGGATCAGCGAGGTGGCCGCCTGCACCGCCACCGCCGGGACCGCGGCACCGGCCCCCGCGGCCGCGCCGAGCACCCAGAGCGGCGGGTGGCCGGCCAGGAAGAACGCCGACAGGGCGAGGATCAGCACCAGCCCGGGCGCGATGAAGCAGAAGCCGCCGACCAGCGCCCCGGGCGCCCCCCGCAGTCGCCACGCGGTGAGGACGGCCAGCTGGGTGGAGGCCGGGCCGGGCAGCAGGTTGGTCGCCGCGATGCCGTCCTCGAACTCGTCCGGCTCCAGCCAGCGGCGCTGTTCCACGCAGAGCCTGCGGAGCAGCAGGATGTGCGCGGGCGGCCCGCCGAACCCGAGCAGCCCGATCCGGCCCCACTGCGCGGCGATCGTGTCGAGGCCGACCCGCCCGGTCCATTCCATCCTGCGTCTCCCCTGCTCAGTGGCGGCGCGACGATACCGGACGGGGGTTACGGCGCGGCAATGACAACGGTCTCCAGTGCAGCCTTTGGATCTTCTTTCGATCTGCGGTTCACTTCGACTGCAGGCAGGTGCGTCCCTGTCTGTCCCCACCCCCATGCGTCCAGGAAAGGACTTCGATGGCCGGGCACGAGCACTCCCACGATGATCATGCGCATGACCATCGGCACGCCGCCGGCGGGCACGGCGCGCACGGGCACGGGCACGGCGGGCACTCCCACGGCGTGGCCGCCGACGCCGACCGCCGCTGGCTGGTGAGCGCCCTCGCGCTGATCGTGGTGTTCATGGCCGGCGAGGTGGTGGTCGGCTTCGCCGCGTCGTCGCTGGCGCTGATCTCCGACGCGGCGCACATGCTCACCGACGCCGCCTCGATCGTGCTCGCCCTGGTGGCGATGCGGCTGTCCGCCCGCCCGGCCCGCGGCGGGTACACCTACGGGCTCAAGCGCGCCGAGATCCTCTCCGCCCAGGCCAACGGCGTCACCCTGCTGATCCTCTCGGCCTGGCTGGGCTACGAGTCCGTCGCCCGGCTGATCGACCCGCCGGACGTGGCCGGTTCGCTGGTGCTGGTCACCGCGCTGGTCGGGATCGTGGTCAACCTGGCCGCCGCCTGGTGCATGTCGAAGGCCAACCGCAGTTCGCTCAACGTCGAGGGCGCCTTCCAGCACGTGGTCACCGACCTGTACGCCTTCATCGCCACGGCGGTGGCCGGCGCGGTGATGCTGGCCACCGGCTTCGCCCGGGCCGACGCGATCGCCTCGCTGATCGTGGTGGCGCTGATGCTGAAGGCCGGCATCGGCCTGGTCCGCGCCTCCGGGCGGATCTTCCTGGAGGCCGCCCCGGCCGGCGTCGACCCGGACGCGGTGGCGGACCGGCTGGTCGCCCAGCCCCTGGTGGAGGAGATCCACGACCTGCACATCTGGGAGATCACCTCGGGCCAGCCCGCGCTGTCGGCGCACATCCTGGTCACCCCGGGCGGTGACTGCCACGCCGTCCGCCGGGAGTTGCAGCGCCGACTGGCGAAGGAGTACGCGATCACCCACAGCACCCTCCAGGTCGACCACGTCGGCGAGGACGACGCGGGCGCGCTGCTGCAGATCACCACCCCGGCCGGTGAGCTCCCCGAGCACTGCGCCGACTCGCACGGTCCGGTCCACCGCGCCGGCCCCCACGAACACTGAAACCGGCGGGCTGTCGGCCGGGTACGGCATGATCTGAGACGTGACCGCACCGCGACTGATGCTGCTCGACTCCGCCAGCCTGTACTTCCGGGCCTACTACGGCGTGCCGGACACCCTGCGCTCCCCGCAGGGTGAGCCGGTCAACGCCGTCCGGGGCCTGCTGGACTTCATCGCCCGGCTGGTCCAGGACCACCGGCCCGACCGACTGGTCGCCTGCATGGACGCCGACTGGCGCCCGCAGTGGCGGGTCGACCTCATCCCCTCCTACAAGACGCACCGGGTCGCCGAGGCGGCCGTGGACGGCGAGGAGGAGGTGCCGGACACGCTCGCCCCGCAGGTGCCGGTGATCGAGCAGGTCCTGGACGCCCTCGGCATCGCCCGGGTCGGCTCCCCCGGCTACGAGGCGGACGACGTGATCGGCACCCTCACCGCCCGGGCCGAGGGCCCGGTGCAGATCGTCACCGGGGACCGCGACCTCTTCCAGCTGGTCGACGACGCCCGCGCGATCACCGTGCTGTACCCCGTCAAGGGGATGGGGAACCTCCAGGTCACCGACGACGCGCTGCTGCTGGAGAAGTACGGCGTGCGCGGCGCCCAGTACGCCGACATGGCCGCCCTGCGCGGGGACCCGAGCGACGGCCTGCCCGGCGTCAAGGGGGTCGGCGAGAAGACGGCCGCCCAGCTGATCAACGAGTACGGCGACCTCGCGGCCATCCGGGCCGCCGCCCTCGACATCCGCTCGAAGCTCACCCCGGCCCGCCGGCGCAACATCGTCGAGGGCGCGGCCTACCTGGACGTCGCCCCGACGGTGGTCCGGGTCGCCGAGGACGCGCCGCTGCCGGCCTTCGACCCGGCGCTGCCGCGCGAGCCGCTGGACCCGATGACCCTGGAGGAGCTGTCCGCGCGCTGGGGCCTCGGCACGTCGCTGGAGCGGGTCCTGGCCGTCCTGGCCGGCTGACGGACGCGGGGCGCGGGAAGGACGCGAAGGGGGCCCGTCGTCGCGACGACGGGCCCCCTTCGCTCGGCTGTCGCCGTCAGCCCACCGAGGAGTAGGCGATGATGCCGCGGCGCAGGCCGTCCACCGCCTTGCGGGCCGTGCGGCGCAGTTCGGCGTCCTCACCGGCGGCGTCCTGGATCTGGCCGAGCACGTCGATCAGCTGCTTGGTCCAGCGGACGAAGTCGCCGGCCGGCATGTCGGCGTCGCGCAGCACCGAGTCCAGGCTGTGGCCGAGGGCCCAGCGGTAGGCGGCCCAGGCGAAGCCGACGTCCGGCTCGCGCTGGCCGACGCCCTCGGCGGTGTTGATCCGGTGCTGCTCCTCCAGGGCGTCCAGGTGACCCCAGATCCGGACCATCTGGCCGAGCGCCTCCTTCGCGCCGCCCTCGGGCACCCGGGGGGCGGCGGCGTCGTCGGACTGCCGGGCCTCGTAGACCAGGGCCGAGGCGCAGGCGGCGAGTTCGGCGGCGGCCAGACCGCTCCAGACGCCCTCGCGGATGCACTCGGAGGCGAGCAGGTCCAGCTCGCCGTAGAGCCGGCCGAGCCGCTTGCCGTCGTCGGTGACGGTGTCGCCCTGCAGGTAGCCGAGGTCGGTGAGCAGGCCGCAGACCCGGTCGAAGGTGCGGGCGATGGTGTGCGTCCGGGAGCGCATCCTGCGCTCCAGGAGCTCGGTGTCGCGGTGCAGCCGGTGGTAGCGCTCGGCCCAGCGGGCGTGGTCCTCGCGCTCGTCGCAGCCGTGGCAGGGGTGCTGGCGCAGGACGGCGCGCAGCCGGGTGATCTCCGGGTCGTCGGCGGCGGCCGCGCGGCCCTTGCGGAACCGCTCGGGCTCCAGGTGGCCCGCCTTGGTGCGCAGCGCGGAGGCGAGGTCACGCCGGGACTGCGGGCTGCGCGGGTTGAAGGACTTGGGGATGCGCACCCGCTCGATGGCGGCGACCGGGTGCGGGAAGTCGATCATCGCGAGCCGCTTGACCTGCCGTTCGGCGGTGAGCACCACCGGGCGCGGGCCGTCCTGGAAGTCGGGGTGGCGCGCGCCGACCCGGCCGTTCCGGCTGACCGGCGGCAGGCCCGGGTCGAGGACGAGCGCGAGACCGGCGAACTTGCCGGTGGGGACGTGGATGACGTCGCCCGGCTTGAGGTGCTCGATGGACTCGACGGCGGCCGCCCGACGCTGGCTGCTGCCCTCGCGGGCGAGGTCGTTCTCGCGGTCCTTGAGCTGCCGGCGCAGCTCCATGTACTCGTCGAAGTCGCCCAGGTGGCAGGTCATGGACGCGCGGTAGCCGTCCAGGCCCTCCTCGTTGCGCTGGACCTGGCGGGCGATGCCGACCACCGAGCGGTCCGCCTGGAACTGCGCGAAGGACGTCTCCAGCAGCTCGCGGGAACGGTGCCGGCCGAACTGCGAGACCAGGTTGACGGCCATGTTGTAGGACGGTCGGAAGGAGGACTTCAGCGGGTAGGTCCGGGTGCCGGCCAGGCCGGCCAGCGCCTCCGGGTCCAGCCCGCGCTGCCAGAGCACCACGGCGTGGCCCTCGATGTCGATGCCGCGCCGGCCGGCCCGGCCGGTGAGCTGGGTGTACTCGCCGGGGGTGATGTCGGCGTGCGTCTCGCCGTTCCACTTGACCAGCTTCTCCATGACCACCGACCGGGCGGGCATGTTGATGCCGAGCGCCAGCGTCTCGGTCGCGAAGACGGCCTTGACCAGGCCCTTCACGAAGAGCTCCTCGACCACCTCCTTGAACCGCGGCAGCATCCCCGCGTGGTGGGCGGCGATGCCGCGCTCCAGCCCGTCGAGCCACTCGAAGTAGCCGAGGACGTGCAGGTCCTCGTCGGGGATGTCGGCGCAGCGCTCCTCGACGAAGGCCCGCACCTGGGCCCGGTCCTCGTCCTTGTTGAGCCGCAGGCCGGAGCTGAGGCACTGCTGGACGGCGGCCTCGCAGCCGGCCCGGCTGAAGATGAAGGTGATCGCGGGGAGCAGGCCCTCGGCGTCGAGCCGGTCGATGACGTCGACCCGGCCCGGCGTCCAGACCTTGCCCGGGCGGCCGTTGGGCATCGAGCGCCCCCGGCCGCGGCCGAACCGGTCGCGGGGGTTGCGGTCGAGCTCGGAGCGGGCGAGCCGGACCAGCTCGGGGTTGACGGCCTTGGCCGGGTTGCGCGGGGCGTCCTTGGGGCGGCCGTCGCGGTCCGGGTTGGCGAACAGGTCGTACATCCGGTTGCCGGCCATGACGTGCTGCCACAGCGGGACCGGGCGGTGCTCGGAGACGATCACCCTGGTGCCGCCGCGCACGGTGTCCAGCCAGTCGCCGAACTCCTCGGCGTTGGAGACGGTCGCGGAGAGCGAGGCCAGCACGACCGACTCGGGGAGGTGGATGATGACCTCCTCCCAGACGGCGCCGCGGAAGCGGTCGGCGAGGTAGTGCACCTCGTCCATCACCACGTAGCCGAGGCCGTCGAGCGCGGAGGAGCCGGCGTAGAGCATGTTGCGCAGCACCTCGGTGGTCATCACCACCACGGGGGCGTCCCCGTTGACGCTGTTGTCACCGGTGAGCAGGCCGACCTTGGCGGCGCCGTAGCGCTTGACCAAGTCCCCGTACTTCTGGTTGGAGAGGGCCTTGATGGGCGTGGTGTAGAAGCACTTGCGCCCGGCCTGGAGGGCGAGGTGCACGGCGAACTCGCCGACGATCGTCTTGCCGGAGCCGGTGGGCGCGGCGACCAGGACGCCCTCGCCGTCCTCCAGGGCCCGGCAGGCCTCCAGCTGGAAGTCGTCCAGCGGGAAGTCGTAGAGCTGCTGGAAGCCGTACAGGGCGGTGGCCTGCTCCTTGGCCCGGCGGCGGAAGGCCGCGTACGCCTCGGCGGGGCTGAGCTCCCGGTCGTCGGGCTGCTCGGGCTCAGGGGTGTTCATCGCCGTCCGGGTGTGATTGGTGTGATCTCGCATCTCAGCGAGAGGTTACCCGGGAGGACTGACATCGATAGCACCGATTTTCCGCGCCACCGGATCGGTTCTCTCTCACATCCATAGTTGCAAATGTCTTCAAGCAGCCACGAAGCGGCCATCTTCGAACGTCTCCGGTCATCCGCGGTGCCGCGCCGTCCGGCCTCCCTACATTCGGTCCCACAGCCACCACGCAGGGGAGTCCCCCGCTCACAGGAGGAGAAGACGATGGCGAACCTGGAGACCTCGCTCAAGGAGGCCATGGGCATCGAGGGCGCGATCGGCGTGGCCCTGGTCGACTACGGCAGCGGCATGGCGCTCGGCACCCTCGGCGAGGGCGGCGAACTGGACCTCAACGTCGCCGCCGCCGGCAACACCGACGTGGTCCGGGCCAAGATGCGGGCCATGGAGCTGCTCAACCTCCACGACAACGAGATCGAGGACATCCTGGTCAGCCTCACCAGCCAGTACCACCTGCTCCGGCCGCTCACCATGCCGAACGGCCGGGGGCTCTTCCTCTTCCTGGCGCTCAACCGCGCCCGCGCCAACCTGGCGATGGCCCGCCACCAGCTCAAGCGGATCGAGGTCGCGCTGGAGATCTGACCGGGCCGGGGCACCAGGGAAAGGAGCGCTGTGGCGGTCGCGCTGTACCAGGCCAAGGCCGAGTTCTTCCGGATGCTCGGCCACCCCGTCCGGATCCGGGTGCTGGAGCTGCTGCAGGCCGGACCGACGCCCGTCCGCGACCTGCTGGCCGAGCTGGCGATCGAACCGTCCAGCCTCTCCCAGCAGCTCGCCGTGCTGCGCCGGTCCGGCATCGTCACCGCCACCCGGGAGGGCAGCACGGTGGTGTACGCGCTGTCCGGGACGGAGGTCGCCGACCTGCTGCGGACCGCCCGGCGGATCCTCACCGGGCTGATCGCCGAGCAGAACGCGCTGCTCGCCGAACTGCGCGCCGGCGCCGACTGACACCGTGTCGGGACATGACCATCTCCCGCACCCGCCTGGCCGCCGCACTCGCGCTCACCGGCACCGGCCCGGCAGAACGGCGCCGACCGACACCCGGCCCGGCAGAACGGCGGCACCGGCCGGGGCCTCGCGCGGCGGCCGCCCCGGCTACGACCCGCCCTACCGCCCCTCGGACAGCACCTCCGCCAGGCCCGCCGCCAACGTCCGGTACTCGTGCGGCCGGTTGTACAGCTGCGCGCTGATCCGCAGCACCCCGCCGCCCGGCCAGGCGCGCACCACCGTCCGGACGGCGTGCCGCTGCCAGAGCCGGGCCATCAGCCCGCGGGCCTCGTCCTCGGTCCCGCCCCGGCCCGGGGGCAGCCGCAGCGCGCGCATCGAGACCCCCGGCTCGGCCGGCAGCGGCGTCAGGCCGAGGTGCTCCGCGAGCACCTCCAGGCCGTGCGCGGCGAGCTCCTCGTTGTGCCGGCGGACCAGGTCGGCGCCGAGCCCGCGCAGCAGGTCGAAACCGGCCGGGGCGGCCAGCCAGGGCGTGTAGTCGCAGGTGCCGCGCCACTCCACGTTCCCCGGGAAGCCCCGGTCGTGCTCCCAGGAGAGGGCGAGCGGGCGGACCTTGCCGGTCCACTCCGGGCGGACGGCCAGGACGCCGGTGGCGCGCGGGGCGAAGGCCCACTTGTGCAGGTTGCCGAACCAGAAGTCGGCCTCGCCCTCGACCGGCGCGGCCAGCATCCCGGGGGCGTGGGCGCCGTCCACCACGGTGGTCACCCCGCGCTCGCGCAGGGCGGCGAGCAGGGCCGGGCCGGCGATCCGGCGCGCGGTGGGCGAGCTGATCTGGTCGAGCACCGCGAGCACCGTGCGCCCGCCGGCCGCGGCGAGCACGGCGTCCCGGGCGGCCTCCTCGTCGGGGGTGTCCAGCGGCAGTCGGACGGTGTCGACCTCGGCCCCGACCTCCCCGGCCCGCCGCCGCACCGCCTGCGTCACGGCCCCGTAGCCGTGATCGGTGACCAGGATCCGGTCGCCGGCCGCGAGCGGGACGCTGTCCAGGGCGATCGCGACCGCCTCGGTCGCGTTGGCGACCAGGGCGAGCCCGGCCGGGTCGGTGCCCAGTTCGGCGGCGAGCCGGGCCCGGGCGGCGGCGACCCGGCCGGGCAGGTCCGCGAAGAAGCCGTCCGGGTCGCGCTCCTGTTCGACCCGGAACCGCTCCTGCAGCCGCTGGACCGGGACGGGCACCGCGCCGTACGACCCGTGGTTGAGGTGGACCGCCGCCCGGTCCAGGGTGAACAGCTCGTCCGTACCGGGCAGTGGCGCCGGGGGTTCGACGGTCCGCAGGTCCTCGATCACTTCGCCTCCATGGGGAAGATCATAGGTGATGTGTGACATTTCACATGACCCAGCACTGGTCCAGGGCGGTACCGCGCGGCGAACATCGGGCGGTGACCATCACCGACCCCTTCCTCAACCTCAGCGCCCGTACCGGCCGCTTCGGCTACGGCGCCCCGCGCGCGATCACCCTCAGCGAGGACGGTACCCGGCTGCTGCTGCTCCGCTCGACCGGCCCGGAGGACCGGGTCGACCGGCTCCACCTGCTCGACCTCGCCACCGGCGAGGAGCGCCTGGTCGCCGACCCCGCCGCCCTCGCCCCCGACCGCACCGGCGACCGGGACGACCTGCCCGCCGTCGAGCGCCGGCTGCGCGAACGGACCAGGCTGACCGCCGCCGGCATCGGCACCTTCGCGGCCACCGCGGACCTCGCGGTCGCCGTCTTCGCCCTGGACGGGCGGCTGTTCCGCGCCGACACCACCGCCGGCACCTGCGCCGAACTCCCCGTGGCCGGACCGGCCTTCGACCCCCGGCCCGACCCGGCCGGCCACCGCGTCGCCTACGTCGCCGACGACGCCCTGCACGTCACCCCCGGCCACCCGCCGCTGAGCCCCGCCGACGGCGCCCGCTGGGGCGTCGCCGAGTTCGCCGCCGCCGAGGAGCTGGGCCGCGCCCGCGGTCACTGGTGGCGCCCGGACGGCGGCGCGCTGCTGGCCACCAGGGTCGACGAGTCCGCCCTGCCCCGGAAGCACTTCGCCGACCCGGCCCGCCCGGACGACCAGCCCGAGGACTTCGCCTATCCGCAGGCCGGCGGGCCCAACGCCGACGTCCAGCTCTGGGTCCTGGGCCTGGACGGCAGCCGGACCCGACTGAGCTGGGACGCCGAGGCGTTCCCCTACCTCTGCGCCGCCGAGTGGGCCGACGCCGGTGAGGTCCTGCTCACCGTCGCCGACCGCCTGCAGCAGAACATCCTGCTGCTCACCGCCGACCCGACCACCGGCGCCACCCGCGAACTCTCCCGCACCACCGACGAGTTCTGGGTGGACGACCTGCCCGGCACCCCCGCCCGACTGGCCGACGGCCGGCTGCTCACCGTCCACGACACCCCCGCGGCGCGCGGCCTGGCGCTGGACGGCAAGCCGCTGGACACATCCGGCCTGCAGATCCGCCGGGTGGTCGGACGACTGCGCGGCAAGCTGCTCTGCGAGACCGGCCAGGGCGACCCGGCCGACCAGTACGTCCACCTGGTCGACCCCGACGGCGGCGCGCCCGAGCTGGTCAGCTCCGGCCCCGGCGTCCACTCCGCGCTGGCCTCCGCCGACACCCTGCTGCTCGTCTCGGCCGGCCCCGAGGGCGTGCGCCGCCGGGTGACCGGCCCCTCGGGCGAGGCGGTGCTCACCGACCTGTCCGCCGCGCTGCCCTACCGGGTCGAGCCGAGGCTCGCCCGGGTGACCGAGCACGGCCTGCCCACCGCCGTGGTGTACCCGCGCGGCCACCGGTCCGGCCGGCGGCTGCCCGTCCTGCTCGACGTCTACGGCGGGCCCGGCTTCCAGGCCGTGGCGAACGAGCCGCGCCGCTGGCAGCTCCGCCAGTGGTGGGCCGACCAGGGCTTCGCGGTCGTCACCACCGACAACCGGGGCACCCCGTTCGTCTCCCCCACCTTCACCCGGGCGATCTTCCGCCGCTTCTCCGAGGCCGCGCTGGACGACCAGGTGGCCGCGCTGCACGCGCTCGCCGAGAAGCACCCCGACCTCGACCTCGGCCGGGTGGGCGTGCGCGGCTGGTCCTACGGCGGGTACTTCGCCGCGCTCGCCGTCCTGCGCCGACCGGACGTCTTCCACGCCGCCTGCGCGGGCGCGCCGCCCACCGACTTCCGCCGGTACGACACCGCCTACACCGAGCGCTACCTCGACCTGCCGCAGCACAACCCCGAGGGCTACGCGGCGGACTGCCTGATCGACGACGCGCCGTCGCTCACCCGGCCGCTGCTGCTGATCCACGGCCTGGCCGACGACAACGTGCACCCGTCGCACACCCTGCTGCTCTCGCAGGCGCTCACCCGGGCGGGCCGCCCGCACAGCGTGCTGCCGCTGCCCGGCGTCACCCACATGACCCCGGACGGCGTGAACGAGCAGGTGACGACGGCCGAACTGGCCTTCCTGCGCGGCGCCCTGTCGGGGTGATCCGTTGTGGCGGGCGCCGGTGCCTGCCAGACTCCCGCCGGGACCGACGTCCATCCGGGCGCCGGGCCGGACGGGGAGGATCAGACGGATGAGGATCAGCAGACCGGGCCCGGTCTCGCAGCGGCAGTGGACTCCGGTGACCGTGGTCAACGGCGGGCTCGCCTTCGCGCTGGAGCTGGGGCTGCTCGCCGCGCTCTGCTACTGGGGCTTCAGGACCGGCTCCGGCCCGTTCACCCGGGCACTGCTCGGGCTGGGCGCGCCGGTCCTCGCGGCGATCACCTGGGGGCTGTTCCTGGCCGCGGGCGGCCCGACCGTACGGCTGCCGCTGCCCGCGGAGATCGCCCTCAAACTGGCGGTCTTCGCCATCGGCGCGCTGGCCCTGAACGCCGCCGGCCGCCCCGCCCTGGGGCTGGTGTTCGGGGTCCTGGCATTGATCAGCGTGACCGTGGAGTACACCACGGGCTGACCGAACGCCGGCCCACCAGCGCCGCACGACCGCTCAGGTCGTGCGGCGCTCTGCGTTTCGCCCCTGTCCAGCGTCTTCCGTGTGACCCATGACATGTGAAATATTACCTGCGCTCCACCGACTGTTGCCCGACTCCCCCGACCATCCACCGTCCTGAAAGGACAGGTCAGTTGCGCAGACTGTCCGCGGCACTCGCGGCCGCGCTCACCACGAGCGCGATAGCGGCCACCCTCATCGGCACCCCCGCCCAGGCCACTCCCCCCTCCCCCACCACCATCGCGGCCGCCGCCGCCGAGGGCACCGAGGAGGGCGGCACCGAGGCCCCTCCCGGCCCGCTCGCCCCCCAGGAGCGCGAGCGCCAGTCGCTCCGCACCAAGGCACTGGAACAGCTCAACAAGGGCTCCGTCGCCAAGACTTCGCAGAAGCGGGCGCCCGCCAAGGTGAAGATCGGCAACGACTACGTCCAGCTCGCGCAGCAGCGCAAGGACAAGGTCTTCGTCATCCTCGCCCAGTTCGGCGACCAGGTGGACAACACCACCCAGTACAACGGCCAGCCCCGCTACGGCGGCACGCCGGGCCCGCAGCACAACACGATCCCCGCGCCCGGCAAGAGCGACAACCACACGCTCTGGAGCAAGAACTTCGACCGCGGCTACTACCAGCAGATGTTCTTCGACGACTCGCCCGGCGCGGTCTCGATGCGCAACTACTACCGCACCCAGTCCTCCGGCCGCTACGACATCGAGGGCACGGTCAGCGACTGGGTCACCGTGCCGTACAACGAGGCCCGGTACGGCAGCAACAAGGGCCCCCAGGGGTCCGGCGCCTGGACGCAGGGGCAGGAGTTCATCCGGGACGCGGTCAAGGCCTGGTACGACGGCGAGATCGCCAAGGGCCGTACCGCCGCCGACGTCAAGGCCGAGCTGGCCCAGTACGACGTCTACGACCGCTACGACCACGACAAGGACGGCGAGTTCAGCCAGCCCGACGGCTACCTGGACAACGTGGTCGTGGTGCACGCGGGCGTCGACGAGACCTGGGGCGGCGGCGCGCAGGGCGCCGACGCCCTGTGGGCGCACCGCAGCTGGGCCTTCCCGGACCCGGCCGGCCAGACCGGCCCGGCGGGCAACCGGATCGGCGGCGCACCGGTCGGCGACACCGGCCTGTACGTCTACGACTACGTGCAGGGCGGCGAGAACAGCGGCGTCGGCCTGTTCGCCCACGAGTACGGCCACAACCTGGGCCTGCCCGACCTGTACAGCACCAACGGCGGCGACAACAGCGTCAACTTCTGGTCGCTGATGTCCTCCGGCTCGTACCTCGGCAAGGGCAAGAACACCACCGGCGGCTACCCCGGTGACCTCGACGCCTGGAGCAAGCTGCAGTTCGGCTGGCTCGACTACGACGAGGCGCAGGCCGCCACCCGCTCCAGCCACGCGCTCGGCGTCAGCGGCTACAACACCGACCAGGCCCAGGCGGTCCTGGTGCACCTGCCCGACGGCACCACCAGCACCGAGCTGGCCGACCCGAACCAGGGCGCGAAGCACTGGTGGAGCGGCACGGGCGACAACCTGGACAACTCGCTGGCCCGGACGGTCGACCTGCGCTCGGTGACCGGCCCGGTCACGCTGACCGCCGCCGCCTGGTACGACATCGAGCAGGACTACGACTTCCTCGCCGTCGAGGCCTCCACCGACGACGGGAAGACCTGGAAGGCGCTCGGCGGCACCGTCGACGGCACGCCGATCGGCAACACCACCGCCAACACCCCGGGACTGAGCGGCACTTCGGGTGCCTACCGGCAGCTGTCCGTCCCGCTGGACGGGTACGCCGGGCAGCAGGTCCGGCTGCGCTTCCACGTCACCTCGGACGGCAACACGCACGGCCGCGGCGTGCTGGTCGACGCCGTCCGGATCGCCGCCGGTGACACCGAGCTGTTCGCCGACGGCGCCGAGAACGGCACGAACGGCTGGACCGCCACTGGGTTCTCCGTCGTCACCGGCCGCACCGCGGTCACCCAGCACCCGCGCGCCTACCTGGTGGAGAACCGCCGGTACGCGGGCTACGGCGCCTTCCTGAAGACCGGCCCGTACAACTTCGGGTACTCCGGCGTCGACGGCAAGAAGGACATCGTCGACAACTACCCGTACCAGGAGGGCGTGCTGGTCTGGCTCTGGGACACCGGGTACGGCGACAACAACACCAAGGACCACCCGGGCGGCGGGCTGATCCTGCCGATCGACGCCCACCCGACGCCGATCAGGTTCGCCGACGGCTCGCTGGTCAACGGCCGCGCGCAGACCTTCGACGCGACCTTCTCGCTGAAGCCGACCACCGCCTTCACCCTGCACAAGGCCGGCGTCCCGGTGCGGATCGGCTCCGAGCCGGCCGTCCCGGCCTTCAACGACCGCACCGGGGTGTACTCCGACCCCGCCACGCCGCAGCTCGGCGTGAAGGTGCCGGACACCAACACGAAGATCGAGGTCGTCCGCGAAGCCCAGGGCGGGCGGATCACCACCGTCCGGGTGGGCCCGGCCTCCTGACCCGGCTCCCCGGCGAAGGCCCCGACTCCCGCGCACGCGGCGGGAGTCGGGGCCTTCCCGCGTTCCGGGGTACGGGGGCGGGGCGGAGCGGGGGCCGGGCGGGACGGGTCAGAGCCGAGCGGGGCGGACCCGGGCAGAGCCGGGAAGAGCAGAGCCGAGCGGGAACACCAACCGGCCGCCCACCCGGGCGGCCGGAAACACCACCGGCGCGCCGCCGAAGCGACGCGCCGGTGGAACCCGGTCGAGCGTGGCCCTCGTGAGGTTCCCCGCCACGCCCGACCGGGCGTCAGTGGGAGGACTACCGCCGCAGCGGGCCCTCGCAGTTGTAGTCGGCGGTGCCGGCCTGGCCGGTGGGCCAGACGTCGACCTTGCCGAACCAGCAGTTCATGTCGGCCAGGTTGTTGGCGGCGCCGCCGCCCCGGCCGAGCAGGTAGGTGTCGACGGTGGCGGCCATGTCCGCCCGGACCCGGCCGGCGTCGGCCGCGTTGGTGAGGTTGGCGGTGATGCGACCCGAGCAGCTGAAGCGCATCTTGCTGTTCCAGTCGCCGTTGTCCTTGCAGACCGGGGCGTTCTGGGTCGCGGCGGCGAAGGCGGCCTGGACCTCGGAGGCCCAGGCGTACCGCAGGGAGCCGTTCGCGGCGTACTTGGTCACCGGGACGTAGAGCGAGTCGGCGAGCGGTATCTCGGCGTCCAGGTAGGCGGTGTACTCGCGCTGGAGCGCGGCGTCCCGGCCGAGGCGGTCGCGCCAGGCGTCGTAGCCGGCCTTGTCGTCGGCGCGCAGCAGGCGGTACATCTCGGCCAGCTGCTCGGGGTGCCTCTCCCCCAGCAGGTTGAAGAAGGTCGCCGCGTACGGGTAGGCCCGGAAGCCCTGGGAGGCCCAGGTGGCGTGCAGGACCTGGTCGACGGTCAGCCGCGGCTTCCGGTCGCGGTCGTCCCAGCCGACCTGGCGGACCATGTACTTGCGGGCCTTCACGCCGCCGTCGCGGGTGGAGCCGGCGAAGTACTCGGCGGTGCCCTCGTTCATGGCGAAGGTCTCCTCGCCGGGCCAGCGGAGGGTGTAGCCGTTCTCGGGGATGGCCCAGCGGGCGTTGAGGTAGTGGGTGTACTCGTGCCGGAAGAGCTCCTCCAGGCTGAAGTACGACTCGTCGCCGGTCCGCTGGTAGGTGAAGAAGGTGGAGCGCTCCTCGACGAACATCCCGCCGTTGTTGACGTCACCGATCCCGAAGAGCAGGTTCTGCAGGTTGATGTACCGGGACTTGGTGTCGTACAGCTGGATGTCGAGGGCCGGGTGGGTGTCGTCGGCCAGCGGCCGGTCGGTGCCCAGCACGCGGAAGAACTGGGCCTTGACCTGCTTGGTGGCGTAGTAGAGCTGGTCGGCGGTGGCCCGGTCGAGCGCGGTGTGGATGTTCAGGGTGCCGTTGTCGTAGCTGTACGTGTGGGGGAGGATCTCCCGCTCCACGTCGGCCCGGCAGACGTTGTACTGGCCGCAGGTCCCGAGCGCGTTGAGCGCCACGCCGAGGCTGGCCCAGGGCTTGCTGAGCCGGCCGAAGACATCGGTGACCTGGCTGAACGTCTGGCCGACCTGGTCGCGCAGACCGGACTTGAGCGCGTCGATCGTGGTGAACCGGCCGTACTCCAGCATCGCGTCGCCGGCCGCCCACTCGCTGGCGGTGCCCTTCAGGTGCCGGTAGCCCGCGTACGCCCGGAAGGCCTCGCGGTAGTCGGCGTCGGCGGTCACCGCGGCGCGGAACAGGCCCTGCGGGTCCTGGCCCTCGTTGTAGACGCCCTGGTAGTTGAGCTGCAGGGCGCTCAGGACCGCCCAGTTCCAGCCGTAGTCGCCGATGGCGGCGCTGCCGGGGGCGAACACCCCCAGGACGCGCTTGACCAGGGGGATCCGGCCGAGCCGCAGCGTGGGCGCGGTACCGGTCTGCAGCAGCTCGCCCATGACGCTGCCGTTGGCGGTGGTCGGCTCGAACACCCGGGCGTTGGCGGTGTAGCGGGTCATCGCCCGGTCGACGGCCGCCGTGGTGACGGCGTCGCGGATGTCGATCACGTCGTGGTAGTGGAAGTCGAAGAGCACCACGACGTGCAGGTAGTACCAGAGTTCCTTCTGGTTGAGGTTGTTGGCGCTGTCGAAGGACGGCGCCAGGTCGCTGATCCGGTCCGCCACCGCCCGGACGTGGGCGCCGGTCATCACCTTGGCGAACCGCGCGTCCCAGCTGCCCAGCAGCGGCAGCAGGCACTCCTCGTACGGGTTCCGGCGGTCGGCGAGGAAGTCGGCCAGCTCGCCCGGGGTGAACGCGCTGAAGCGCTCGACGGTGCAGGGCGCGGCCTGGTCGGCGGCGGCCGGCGCGGCCCCGGTCGGCGTCGCGGGCTGCGGCTCGGCGGTGGTCGGCTGGAGCGCCGCGGCGCCCGGCCAGCCCCCGGGGCCGGCCGCGAAGGCACCGGCCGGCGCGGTGGCGGGGTGTGCCACCGCGTCGTCGGGGCCGTACGCGGCCGATCCGGACGCCCCGGCCGGGGTGCCGGCGGGAGCGGGGACGGCGGCGGCCGGGGTACCGGCCGCCTGGGCGCTCTGCACGAGCGGCGCGGCCAGGGTCACGGCCAGCGCCACCGAGAGCATCGTGGTACGCATGCGTCGGGTTGAAGACACCAGAACTCCTGTGAGTGGGGTAATGAGCAGTCGGTGTCGTGCATGAACCTGGCGCGTGCCCGTGGGGGGTGGAGGTGGGGCACGCGCGAGGTCCGATCCCGGGGCGCGGCGGGGAGAGGTGTGCGCTCCGAAAGGACCGGCCGGGTGGAAGGGTCGGCCGGGCCTGGCCCGTACGGGCCCGCCGCGGAAGCGGTCAGGACGGCGGGCCCGTACGGGAGTCTGTGGGGCGGGGCTACCGTCGCAGCGGGCCCCCGCAGGTGTGGTCGGCGGTGCCCGCCCGGCCGTCGGACCGGACGTCGACCGTGCCGGACCGGCCGGTCACGGCTTCGACGTGGTCGGCGACGTCCTCGGTGGGGCCGAGGACAACGCGGTGCGCGGCGCGGGGAGTTGACACCGGTGCTCCTGATTCGGGGAGGAGTGGGGGTGGAGCGGGTGTGCGGCTGGAGGCGTGTCCTCGGACACACTCGGAGCCGCACCGCCTCGCGTGGGGGTGCAGGGCGGTGCGGCGGCGGGTGGGGCCGCCGGGGGCCTCAGTTCTCCGGGAAGTGGCAGGCCGCCTCCCGGTTGCCCGGGCCGGCGATCTGCAGCAGCGGACGCTCGGTCCGGCAGATCTCCTGGGCCTTCGGGCACCGCGGGTGGAAGCTGCACCCGGACGGCGGGTTGGCCGGGCTCGGCGGGTCGCCGAGCAGCACGATCCGCTCGCGCGCCCGCTCGGCGGCCGGGTCCGGCAGCGGCACCGCGGAGAGCAGTGCCCGGGTGTAGGGGTGCGCGGGGTTGCCGTACACCTGCGCCTTGTCGCCGATCTCGACGATCCGGCCGAGGTACATCACCGCGACCCGGTCGCAGACCCGCTTGACCACCGAGAGGTCGTGCGCGATGAAGACGTACGCCAGGCCCAGCTCGTCCTGCAGCCGCTCCATCAGGTTGACCACCTGGGCCTGGATGGAGACGTCCAGCGCGGAGACCGGCTCGTCGGCGATGACCAGCCGGGGCGAGGTGGCCAGCGAGCGGGCGATGCCGATCCGCTGCGCCTGGCCGCCGGAGAACTCGTGCGGGTAGCGGTCCAGGTGCTCGGGGATCAGCCCGACCAGTTCCATCAGCTCGGCGGCCCGCTTGCGCGCCTCGGCCGCACCGGTGCCCTGGACCAGCAGCGGCTCGGAGATGATCCGGGCCACCGTCTGGCGGGGGTTGAGCGAGGAGTACGGGTCCTGGAAGACCATCTGCAGGTCCCGCCGGTGCGGGCGCAGTGCGGCCTGCGACAGGCCGCCGATCTCGGTGCCGTCGAAGGTGACGGTGCCCGAGGTCGGGTCGAGCAGCCGGACGATCATCCGCCCGGTGGTGGACTTGCCGCAGCCGGACTCGCCGACCAGGCCGAGCGTCTCGCCCTTGGCGACGTCGAAGCTCACCCCGTCGACGGCGCGGATCGGGGAGCCGGGCCGGCCGGTGCGGCCGCGCTTGCCGGGGAAGGTCTTCACGAGGTCCCGCACCGAGAGGAGCGGCTCGGCGGAGCGCGGCCGGTCGGGCGACGACTGGGACGGCAGCGGACGGTCGGTCATGAGCGGGCTCCCAGCGGCACCAGCGGCAGGTGGCAGGCGGCCTGGTGGCCGGGGACGAGCGGGCCGAACGCGGGGCGCTCGGCCAGGCAGCGGGCGTGCTCCTCGGCGGTGGCGGCGGTGGTGCGGGCGCAGCGCGGGGCGAAGGAGCAGCCCGGGGCGGGGGCGATCAGCGACGGCGGGCTGCCGGGGATGGCCCGCAGCGGGGCGTCGTCGGTGTCGTCCAGGCGGGGCAGCGAGTCGAGCAGCCCGCGGGTGTACGGGTGCGCGGGGGCGCCGAACAGCCGGTCCACGGGGGCCTGTTCGGCGGCTCGGCCGCCGTACATCACCAGCACCTCGTGGGCGACGCGGGCGACCACGCCGAGGTCGTGAGTGATCATGACGACGCCGAGGCCGCGGTCCTGTTGGATGCGGGCGATCAGGTCGAGGATCTGGGCCTGCACGGTGACGTCGAGAGCCGTGGTGGGCTCGTCGGCGATCAGCAGGTCGGGTTCGCAGGCGAGCGCCATGGCGATCATGACGCGCTGGCGCATGCCGCCGGAGAACTGGTGCGGGTACTCGTCGACCCGGCGGGCCGGCTCGGGGATGCCGACCTCGCCCAGCATCTCCACGGCCCGCGCGCGAGCGGCCTTGCGGGAGGCCTTGAAGTGCACCCGGTAGTGCTCGGCGATCTGCTCGCCGACGGTGTAGAAGGGGTGCAGGCTGGACAGCGGGTCCTGGAAGATCATGGCGATCCGCCGGCCCCGGATGGTGCCCAACTGCCGCTCCCCCAGCCCGTTCAGCTCCTGCCCGGCGAGCCGGATCGAGCCGTTGACGGCGGCGCCGCGGTGCAGGCCCATCACGGCCAGCGAGGTGACGGACTTGCCGCTGCCGGACTCCCCGACCAGGCCGAGGGTCTGCCCGGCCTCGACGGTGAAGGAGATGCCGTCGACGGCCCGGACGGTGCCGCGCGGGGTGTCGAATGAGACTGCGAGATCCTCGACCTCCAACAGTGCCATCAGTACCTCACTCTCGGGTCGACCACCGCGTAGAGCAGGTCGACCAGCAGGTTCGCCGCGACGATGAAGAAGGCCGCGAGCAGGGTGACGCCGAGGATGACCGGCTGGTCGGAGCGGATCAGCCCGTCGTAGAAGAGCCGACCGACCCCGGGCAGGCCGAAGATGGACTCGGTGATGACCGCGCCGGCGAGCAGGCCGCCCAGGTCGATGCCGAAGATGGTCAGGATGGGGGTCATCCCGGAGCGCAGCCCGTGCTTGACCGTCACGGTCAGCGCGGGCAGGCCCTTGGCGCGGGCCGTGCGGATGTACGGCTCGGCCATCGTCTCGATCATCGAGTTGCGGCTCTGCCGGGCGTACGTGGCCGCGTACAGCAGGGCCAGCGCGATCCAGGGGAGCAGCAGGTTGGAGGCCCAGCCGAACGGGTCCTCGGTGAGGGCGTGGTACGACGGGTAGGGCAGCAGGCCGGCGGATCGTACGATGCCCCAGATCAGCATGATCGAGGTGAAGTAGACCGGCAGCGAGGCGGCTCCGACCGAGAGCACCGTCAGGACCCTGTCGGTGACGCTGCCCTTGCGCAGGGCCGAGGTGACGCCGGCGCCGAGGCCGAGTCCCAGCCAGAGCACCGCCGCACCGAAGGCCAGCGAGACGGAGACCGGCAGGCGGTCGGCGAGCAGGTCCCAGACCGGCAGCCCGTACTCGTACGAGTAGCCGAGGCACGGGAAGCCGCAGTGCACGGCGCTGGGGCCGCTGCCGTAGTCGCGGCCGGCGAAGATGCCGGCCAGGTAGCTGCCGAACTGGCTCCAGATCGGCTGGTCCAGGCCCATCGCCACCTTGACGGCGGCGAGTCGCTCGGGGCTGCACGTCTTGCCGCAGGCGGCCGCGGCGGGGTCGTTGGGCAGCAGGTAGAAGATGGTGAAGGTGATGGCGCAGATGGCGAGCAGGATGCCCGCGACGCCGATCAGCCGACGGCCGAGGTAGATGATCACGACCGGCCTCCCCGGGGGTCGAGGATGTCGCGCAGCGCGTCACCGAGCAGGGTGAAGGCGAGCACGGCGATGAAGAGGAAGACCGTCGGAATGAGGAAGTACGTCGGGTCGGTCTCGTAGTGGACGATGCTCTCGGAGATCATCTGCCCCCAGGACGCGGTGGGCGGACGGACGCCGACGCCGAGGTAGCCGAGCGCGGCCTCGGTGGCGATCATGCCGGGGATCAGCAGCGTGGTGTAGGCGATGATCGGGCCGGAGACGTTCGGCAGGATCTCCCTGGTGAGGATGCGCCAGGAGCGGGCTCCGCCGACCTTGGCCGCCTCGACGTACTCGCGGTGCTTGAGCGAGAGCGTCTGACCGCGGACCACCCGGGCGATGCCGGGCCAGCCGAACAGACCGATCACCAGCGTCATCAGCAGGATCCGGTTGACGTCCTTGGCCACCGACATCATGGCGATCATGAAGATCAGCGACGGGAAGGACATCGTGAGGTCCATCAGCCGGGAGAGCGCCGCGTCGATGCGGCCGCCGAAGTAGCCGGCGGCGATTCCGGCCAGGGTGCCGGCGACCACGACCACGGCGGTCGCGGTGAACGCGATCAGCAGCGACACCTGGCCGCCGTGCAGGACGCGGGCGAACAGGTCGCGGCCCGAGCCGGGCTCGACGCCGAGCCAGTGCCGGGAGCCGATCCCGCCGAAGGAGCCGATCGGCGTGCCGCCCATGTACGGGTCGACGGCGCGCTTGTCGAACTCTTCGGGGGTCCAGCCGCCGAGCGAACTCAACGGGCCGGCCAGAGCGGCCGACAGCACCAGCACGGCGACGGTGATCAGGCCGAACCGGGCCGAGCCCTTGGCCCACAGCTGGTCCCAGACCAGCCGCCAGGGCCCGCGCCCGGCGGCCTTCGCGGGGCCCGCCGCCGTGACCTCCACGGCGGCGGGCTCAGTGGTTGTACTCATCGGTGACGGTCCCTCAGCCCTGGCTCTTCGCGGGGTCCTTGAGGCCGACCACAGCCATGTCGATCATGCCGGCGAAGCCGGAGTTGCCGAACGCGCCGGCCACGTTGGTGCCGACCAGCAGGGGGCGGCGCTGCCACATCAGCGGGATGGCCGGGGCCTTCTTCACCAGGTCCTCGTCGAGCTGCTTCCAGGCGGCGTTGGCCTCGGCCAGGTCGGTCATGGCCGCGATCTGGTCCATCCGGTCCATCGTGGCCTGGTCCCGGAACTGGCTGTAGTTGCCCTGGTTGCCCTTCTCCTTGATGGTGCGGCCGTCGAAGAGGAAGGGCAGGAAGGTCGCGGCGGACGGGTAGTCCGGGCACCAGCCGTTGATGTACAGCTCGGGGGCGTTCTTGATGTCGCCGACGGCGTCGGCGACGGCGGACGCGTCCACGGTGTTGACGGTGACCTGGATGCCGGCCTTGGCCAGCGACTGCTGGAGCGCCTCACCGCGGCTCTTGTCGCCGATGGAGACGGTGAGCGAGACCTTGAGGTCGGTCTTGCCGGCCGCCTTGAGCAGGTCCTTGGCCTTCTGCGGGTCGCCGGCGGCCGGGATCTTCAGCGGGTCGGCCTTGACGCCGCCGGTCAGCGCGGGCGGCAGGAAGGAGGTCGCGACGTCGGCCATCGCCGGGCCGCCGAACGCGGTGACCTGGGCCTCGCGGTCGACCGCGTACATCATCGCCTCGCGGACCTTCGGGTCGTCGAAGGGCGCCTTGGCGTTGTTCAGGTACAGCATGTCGGTACAGCCGGTGCGCTCGGCCACCATGCGGGCCTTGACGTCCGCCTTGGGCAGCACCTTGGCGACGGACTCGTGCTGCATCCACGGCATCTCGACGGTGGAGGAGTCGGCGCCGTCGCTGGCGATGATCCGGTCGTCGACCTGGCCGCCCTTCAGACCCTGGGTGACCACGATCTTGTCCGGGTAGGCCTTGCGGACCGAGTCGGAGGCCTGGTCCCAGTTGGTGTTGCGGACCAGCACGAGCTGCTTGCCGCGGTCGTAGGACTCGATCTTGTACGGCCCGGAGGAGAACGGCCGCGAGTCGTACTGGGTGCCCTTCTCCTGCGCCTGCGGCACCGGGGAGAAGGTCGGCAGGGTGGCGGTGTACGAGAACTCGGCGACCGGGCGCTTCAGACGGAAGACGATGGTCTTGTCGTCCGGGGTCTCGATGCTGGACAGGTGCTCGCCGGTCAGCGGGCCCTTGTAGTTCTCACCGCCGGCCAGGTACTGGACGGCGTAGTCGGGACCACCGGTGAGGTCCGGGGAGAAGGACCGCTCGACGTTGTACTTGATGTCGGCGGACTTGATCGGGCTGCCGTCCTCGTACTTCAGACCGTCGCGCAGGGTGAAGGTCCAGGTCTTGCCCCCGTCGGAGGACTTGCCGAGGTCGGTGGCGAGGTCCGGGACGATCTCGCTGCCGGCGGCGCCCGGCTCGGCCTTGAACGTGACCAGGGTGCGGTAGATCAGCCGGGTGCCGAAGTCCATGTGCGGCAGCACCCAGTTGCGGGCCGGGTCGAGGTGGGCGAAGTCCTGGTTGGTCAGCACGGTGAGCGTGCCGCCCTTGACCGGGGTGCCGCCGACGATCGAGCCGGCCTCCGCGCCCGGACCCTTGGTGCTGCTGGCCGCGGTGTCGCCGGCCGTGTCGCTCTTGTCGTTCTTGCAGGCCCCGAGGCCAAGGGTGAGTGTCGCTGCGAGGGCCGCCGCGAGGGCGGCGTGGGTGCGCCTGGTCATGTGCAACTCCGCAGTGGGGGGCCGCCGTTGAGGCCCGTCGTCCGACCCCGGAGGTGATCCGGGGCCCGACCGGGGAGGGCGCCCTCAGCAGGCCTAGCCGCTCCACGGTGTGACCCGTAACATAGTAATGTGAAATTGCACTGCACAAGAGATGACGCATCCCGTTATCGAGCTGTGTCCCGTGCGACCCCGCCGCCCCGCATAGGAGTACCCCGGTGACCCTCCGTCAGACCGGCCTCAACACCAGCAGCCACGACCTGCCGACCTCCCCCGCGCTGGAGGCCTACATGGCCACCGCCTGGGCCCCCACCCCGCTCGTCGACGACCGGCGCGTCCCCGGCTACGCCGCCATGCCCGGACGCCGCGCCCGGCTCTCCGCCGCCTTCCCCGGCGAGCGGCTGATCGTCCCCGCCGGCGAGCTCAAGGTCCGCAGCAACGACGACGACTACCGGTTCCGCCCGCACACCGCCTACGCCTGGCTCACCGGCCTCACCGGCGAGGACCAGCCCGGCCACGTCCTCGTCCTGGAGCCCTCCGGCCCCGAGGGCCACGAGCCCGTGCTCTACCTGCGCCCGCGCTCCCCGCGCGGCGGCGCCGACCCCGTCCGCGGCGGCGAGTTCTACCGCGACCGCCGCTACGGCGAGTTCTGGGTCGGCCGCCGCCCCGACCTCGCCGAGGCCACCCGCCTCACCGGCCTGCGCACCGAGCACCTGGACGACCTCGACAAGCTGCTCACCGGACCGCAGCCCGCCACCCGCGTCCTGGCCGGCGTCGACACCGCCCTCGACGCCGCCACCGAGCGGCCCGGCTCACCCGAGCGGCGCGAGAGCGACGCCGCCCTCGCCTCGGTCCTGTCCGAACTGCGGCTGATCAAGGACGCCTGGGAGGTCGAGCAGCTCCAGCTCTCCGTCGACCACACCGTACTCGGCTTCCAGGACGTCGTCCGCGCCCTCCCCGCCGCCCTGCGCCACCCGCGCGGCGAGCGCTGGATCGAGGGCGTCTTCAACCTGCGCGCCCGCGCCGAGGGCAACGGCACCGGCTACGACACCATCGCCGCCTCGGGCGCCCACGCCTGCGTCCTGCACTGGATCCGCAACGACGGCGCGCTCGACCCGAACGCCCTGCTGCTGCTCGACGCCGGCGTCGAGACCGACACCCTGTACACCGCCGACATCACCCGCACCCTTCCGCTCGGCGGCACCTTCACCTCCGCCCAGCGCCAGGCGTACGACCTGGTCCTCGCCGCCCAGGACGCCGGCATCGCCGCACTGCGCCCCGGCGCGCGGTTCCGCGACTTCCACCTCGCCGCGATGCGGGTCTTCGCCGAGGGGCTCGCCGACTGGGGCGTCCTGCCCGTCTCCGCCGAGCAGGCCATCGCCGAGGAGAGCGGCCTCTACCGCCGCTACACGCTCTGCAGCAGCGGCCACATGCTCGGCATGGACGTCCACGACTGCGCCAAGGCCCGCACCGAGACCTACCTCGACGGCGTCCTGGAGGAGGGCCACGTGCTCACCGTCGAGCCCGGCCTCTACCTCCAGCCCGACGACGAGACCCTCCCGCTCGAACTCCGCGGGCTCGGCATCCGGCTGGAGGACGACCTCGTCATCACCGCCGACGGCGCCCGCCTGATGTCCGACGCGCTCCCGCGCACCGCCGCCGCCGTCGAGTCCTGGATGGCCGAGCTGCTCGGCTGAGCACCGCCGCACGGCCGGCAGGGGGTTCGGGCTCAGGCCACCTTGATCGTCCGATCCCCCTGCCGCACGGTGACCTCCACCTCGCCGCCGGTCGCCGCCGCGTACGCGCGCAGACACCACCGCGCCGCGCTTCAGCGGCGGGCCTGCTCCCACAGCTCCTTGACGAGTTCCGCGGCCGGCCCGCTGCGGGCCGCGCGGTGGCCGGTGCCGGCCCACAGGTGCATCGCCCCGGTGTCGGCGCGCCCGGCCGCCGCGGCCCGCAGCGGTTGGGTGAGGTGGTGCACCTCCGGGTAGGCCGCCGGCGCGTAGGGCTCGTACCGCTCGATGAACGCGTTGCGCAGGCCGCGTGCCGGACGGCCGGTGAAGGCCCGGGTCACCACCGTGTCCGGGAAATCGGTCAGGGCGGACCGGTGCGGCGCGGAAGCGCCGGACTCGTCCGCGCGCAGCAGCGCCGTCCCCAGCTGGACGGCCACCGCCCCGGCCCGCAGCGCGGCCGCGACCGCCGGGCCGTCGGCGATCCCGCCCGCCGCGATCAGCGGCAGCGCCGTCACCGCCCCGACGGCGGGCAGCAGTTCGAGCAGCGGGACGTCCCCCGGCCGGTCCGCCACGCCGTGGGTGGCCCGGTGCCCGCCCGCCTCCGGGCCCTGCACGCAGAGCGCGTCCACCCCGACCGCCTCGGCGCGCCGGGCCTCCTGCGGCGTGGTCACGGTGGCGACCTGGTGGGTACCGGCCGCCCGCAGCGCCCTCGCCTCCTCGGGCGAGGGCAGCCCGAAGGTGTACGACACCACGGGGACGCGCGCGTCCAGCAGCGCGGCGATCTTGGCGTCCCAGTCGTCGCGGTCCGGCGCGATCGTCGCGGGCAGTCGCACGCCCCACCGCTCGGCCTCCGGCAGCAGGTGCTCCCGGTAGGCGGCGACGGCCTGTGGATCGCCGGGCGCGGCGGGCACGAAGAGGTTCACGCCGAACGGCCGGTCCGTCAACTCGCGCACCCGAACGATCTGTTCGACCATCGCGGCGGCGCTCCGGTACCCGGCCGCGAGGAACCCGAGGCCGCCGGCGGCGTTCACCGCGGCGACCAGCTCCGGCGTGGTCGCCCCGCCCGCCATGGGCGCGGCGATGACGGGGACGGCGAGTTCGTCGAGGCGGACGGCCATTGCGGGTTTCCTCCACTGCGCGCGACGGTCCGGACCCGCCCAACCCTACGCCCGCCCCCTCGGCCCGGGGCCCCTCACACCCCCCGCCGGATCAGCCCCCGCACCCGCGCCTCGCGCACCGCCGCCGTCCGCGAGTCCACCCCCAACTTCGCGTAGATGTGCACCAGATGCGACTTCACCGTGGCCTGGCTCAGATGCAGCCGCTGGCTGATCCCCTGGTTGGTCAGCCCGTCCGCGACCAGCCCCAGCACCTCCGTCTCGCGCGCGCTCAGTGCCGCCGACGGGGTCCGCATCCGCTCCAGCAGCCGGTCGGCCACCGTCGCCGCCAGCGCCGTCCGCCCCTGCGCCGCCGAGCGGACGGCCCGGGCCAGTTCCTCCGGCGGCGCGTCCTTCAGCAGGTAGCCGGTGGCCCCGGCCTCCAGCGCGGGCAGGGTGTCCGCGTCGGTGTCGTAGGTGGTGACGATCAGCACCCGGGGCGCCGCCGCCCGGGCCGTGATCGCCGCGGTGGCCTGCGCTCCGTTCATCGCCGAGCCCGGCCCGAACTGCAGGTCCATCAGCACCACGTCCACCTCGACCTCCGCCGCCAGCTCGACGGCCCGCTCGGCGGTGGCGGCCTCGGCGACGACGACGAAGTCCCGCTCGCTCTCCAGCACGGCCCGCAGCCCGGCCCGGACCACCGGGTGGTCGTCGGCGAGCAGCAGGCGGATCACGGGTTCGGCGCGGGTCACGGGTTCGGTCACGGAGAGTCCTCGGTGGTGGGGGCGACGGGCAGCAGCACGGCGAGCGCCGTCCCCTCCCCCGGGGCGGACTCCACGGCGAAGGTACCGCCCAGCGCCCGCGCCCTGGCCCGCATGGACGGCAGGCCGAAGCCGCCCTCCCCGCCCCCCGCGCTCGCGGCCGCCCGCGCCGGGTCGAAGCCCGCCCCGTCGTCGAACACGTCCAGCGCCACCTCGCCGTCCATGTAGCTGAGCGTCACCTCCGCATGCGAGGCCTTCGCGTGCCGCACCGTGTTGCCGAGCGCGGACTGCGCGATCCGCAGCAGCGCGACCTCCTGCGGCACCGGCAGCCGCACCTGGTCCCCCGAGACGTGCAGTCGGACGGGCAGGCCGGCATGGGCCGTCGTGGTGGCGCAGAGCCGTTCGAGGGCGACCGGCAGCGAGGCGCTCTCCAGGTCGGGCGGGGTGAGCGCGCGGACGAAGCGGCGGGCCTCGGCGAGGTTGTCCTGGGCGGCCTGACGGGCCTGCTCGACGTAGTCGGCGGCGGCCTCCGTCCGGTCGGGCAGGGCCCGCTGGGCGGCGCGCAGCAGCAGCTGGATGCTGGACAGGCTCTGGGCGAGGGTGTCGTGGATCTCCCGGGCGAGCCGTTCCCGCTCGGCCAGCACGCCGGCGGTGTGCTGGGCGGCGTCGAGGCCCGCGCGGGCGGCGGTGAGCTCGTCGATCAGCCGGCGGCGTTCCTCGCTCTCCCGGTAGAGCGCCTGGTAGCCGAGGGCGGTGACGGTGGCGACGGCCGCGCCGAGCGCGGGACCGATCGCGGCGGCGACGCTGAAGGCGTGCTGGTGCCAGGACCACGCGGCGATCGCGGTGACCGCGGTGAGGGCGACGGCGACGAGCCCGCCCCGGCGACCGAGCAGGTGCAGTTCCAGGAAGTACAGCGGGAAGGCGAGCCAGACGCCGTCCTGGGTGGCGATCAGCACGCCCACCCAGGTGACGCCGAGCAGGGCCAGCCAGAGCGTGGCGGCCCGCCGCGACCGGCGGACGGCGCCGACCAGCGGGCCGGCCGCGTAGACCGCGCCCATCGCCGTGCCGGCGGCGACGACGGCCGCCGGGTCGCCGCCCCGGCCGACCACCGCGCGGGCCACGGCGAGTGCGAGCAGGCCCGCCACCAGCAGGTGCAGGCAGACCTGGAGTACGCGGGCGACGGGAGTGGTTCGAGGTCGTTCGGTCGCCATCCGTCCAGCCTAGGGTCCGCGGCTCCGGATCGGCATCAATCAAAGGGTTGAACTCCGCCTCTCCCCTTCGATGCCGAGGATCCAACCCCCCGCGCGATGCCCGCCGACCCCGTCCCGCGCGACCGTGGTGAGCGTCGAAGCCGCCTGCGTGGCGGCAGTTGCAATCGCAATCGCAGTCGTAGCCGTAGCCGTAGCCGTAGTCGCACTCGCAGCCGTAGTCGCAGTCGCAGTCGCAACCGAGGGAAGGAGATCGCGGACGTGTTCGTCGCCTGGAGGGACCTGCGGTTCGCCAAGGGGCGGTTCGCCCTGATGGGAACCGTCGTCGTGCTGATCACCGTACTGGTCGGCCTGCTGTCCGGCCTGACGGCCGGGCTCGGCAGGCAGAACGTCTCGGCGATCACCGGCCTGCCCGCCGACCACCTGGCCTTCGCCGTCCCGGCCGAGGGGCAACAGCTCTCCTTCACCGACTCCCAGGTCACGCCCGAGCAGTGGCAGGGCTGGTCGCAAGTGCCCGGGGTCACGGCCGCACAGCCGCTCGGCATCACCACCACCAAGGCCGCCGCCGGGCAGCGCACCGCCGCGCTCTCCGCCTTCGGCGTGCCGGACGGCTCACCGCTGGCCCCGCAGGGCGCGTCGGTCGGCCCGGGCCGGGCCGTGCTGTCGCAGACCGCCGCCGACGACCTGGGCGGCCTGCGCCCCGGCGCGGCCTTCACCCTGGCGGGCCGCCCGCTCCAGGTCGCGGCGGTGACCGGCGACGCCTCGTTCAGCCACACCCCGGTGGTCTGGACCAGCCTCACCGACTGGCAGTCGGTCGCCCCGGGCGGCGCCGGACACGCCACCGTGATCGCCCTGACCACGGCGCCCGGCGCGGACCTCGGCGCGGCGGACGCCCGCTACGGCACCGAGACCCGGGGCCGGGAGGACGCGCTCTCCGCGATCGGCTCCTACACCTCGGAGAACGGCTCGCTGCAGCTGATGCGCGGCTTCCTGTTCGCCATCTCGGCGCTGGTGATCGGCGCGTTCTTCACCGTCTGGACGATCCAGCGCAGCGCGGACATCGCGGTCCTGAAGGCCCTCGGTGCCTCCACCCGCTACCTGCTCACCGACGCGCTCGGCCAGGCGGTGCTGCTGCTGGTGCTCGGCACGGCCGTCGGCACCGCGATCGCGGTCGGCGCCGGTGCGCTGCTCGGCTCGGCGGTGCCGTTCGTCCTGGACGCCCCGACCGTCCTCGTCCCGGCCGTCGTGATGATCGCGCTCGGCGCGGTCGGCGCGGCCCTGTCCATCCGCCGGATCACCTCCGTCGACCCGCTGACCGCCCTGGGGAGCGCCCGATGAGCCTGCACCTCGACCACATCACCCTGACCTACCCGGACGGCGACGGCCGGCTGACCGCGCTGGACGAGGTCTCGCTCACCGTCCCCAAGGGCTCGATCACCGCGGTGGTCGGCCCGTCCGGCTCCGGCAAGTCCAGCCTGCTGGCCGTCGCCGCGACGCTGACCACCCCGGACACGGGCCGGGTGGTGGTGGACGGCGTCGAGACCACCGGGCTGAGCCGCGCCGAGCTGACCGCGCTGCGCCGGCACCGGATCGGCATCGTCTTCCAGCAGGCCAACCTACTGCCCTCGCTCACCGCCGCCGAACAGCTCCAGGTGATGGCCCACCTCGACGGCCGCTCCCCGCGCGCCGCCCTCCCCCGTGCCCTCGAACTCCTGGCCGCCGTGGGCCTGCGCGACCAGGCGGCGCGGCGGCCGCACCAGCTCTCCGGCGGTCAGCGCCAGCGCGTCAACATCGCCCGCGCCCTGATGAACGACCCGACGGTGCTGCTGATCGACGAGCCCACCAGCGCGCTGGACCACGAGCGCGGCGCCGCCGTGATCGAGCTGATCACCGAACTCACCCACCGCCGCGCCACCGCCACCGTGCTGGTCACCCACGACCGGACCCACCTCACGGCCGTCGACCGGGTCGCCGAGGTCCACGACGGAAGGCTCACCGTGCCGGCGGCGGCGTGAGCTACTTCTTCGCGGTGAGCACGTCGTCCACCGAGAGCGTCACCGACGCCCCGATCGACTCCGGCAGCGTGAACGACTGCCCGGGGTGGTGGACGGCGTGCACCCGGTACTCACCGCTGCGGCTCGGTGAGCACCATCACGCGCTGGTTGCTCCGGTCCACGATGACGTAGACCGGCACCCCGGCGGAGGCGTAGGCCGTCGGCTTCCTCTTCAGGTCGTCGCTGATGTTCGAGGAGGTCACCTCCAGCACGAGACGGAAGACCGCTGGGTCGTAGCAGTTGTGCTCGACCAGGTGGTCCTCGATATCGGCGTCGACGATCACCAGGTCGGGAATGGCGAAGTCCGAAGGTCCGTCCGGCAGCCAGAGGCCGACCTTCTGCATGACCTCGATCTCGTCGCTGAAGCCCGCCGCGAAGAACACGCGCATGCACCGGCTGAGCGACCTACCGTGCTGAATGCTCGACGGCGGCGTCACGGTGACCTGGCTCCCGACGACCTCGACCCGGTAGCCGGCGAACTGGTTGGAGATCAGCTCGGCGACTTCGAGCAGCGTCGGCTGCTCCACGGGCTCTTCCACCGCGGCGGCGGACATGGAGTCCCTCCCGATTGCCGGTGTCGAGAGCATCATCGTAGGCCGCAGATGCCGTCGGCCGCCCGATCGTCGGTCTTCACCCGAACGAGCGGCCGCGGGCCCCTAACGCGCCCGCAGTCGCAGCGCCGGGCGGGCCTCCTCCTCGGCCTCCTCCTGGCCGGCGGCCCAGAGCGAGCGGACGTGGCCGAGGTGGCGGGACATGCAGGCCTCGGCGGCCTCGGAGTCGCCGGTGAGGATCAGGTCGAGCAGTTCCAGGTGCTCCTCGGCGGAGGAGACCAGCTCACCGCGCTGGTCGAGGCGGTTGAGGCCGTAGAGCCGGGACCGCTTGCGCAGGTCGCCGACGACCTCGACCAGGCGGGCGTTGCCGGCCAGGCCGAGCAGGTCCAGGTGGAACTGCCGGTCGGCCTCCAGGTAGCCGATCAGGTCGTGCTTGCGGGCGGAGGCCACGATCGCCTCCGCCTGCGGGCGCAGCGCCTCCACCTGCTCGGCGGTGGCGGTGCGGGTGACCCGGCCGATGGTCGGGACCTCGATCAGGGCACGGATCTCGGTGAAGTCGTCGAGGTCGCGCTCGGTCAGCTCGGTGACCCGGAAGCCCTTGTTGCGGACTGCCTCCACCAGGCCCTCGCGGGCGAGGTCGAGCATCGCCTCGCGGACGGGGGTGGCGGAGACGCCGAAGTCGGCGGCGAGCGCGGGAGCGGAGTACACCACGCCGGGGCGCAGCTCGCCGGAGATCAGCGCGGCCCGAAGGGCGTGGGCGACCTGGTCGCGCAGCCGCTCCTGAACGGAGATCAGGGTGCGGGGTTTGAGGTCGGCCATGGTGTTCCTCCGGATGGGTCGCAGAACACCAGCGTACAATGTCACGTTACGTTGAGTGTGCAACATTCCGCTATTTGGAGCATTCGTCGCCGACCGCATTTGCCCGGCGGGGCCCATGGTGGCAGCGACCGCCGGCCGTCGCAACGGCCGGCGGCACATCCATGGCGGATCGCCCGGCTACACCCCCTTGAACAGCCCGATCAGACTGGTCGCGCTGGACTCGCCGTGCCCGGCCTCGACCCCGCGCCGGAAGGTCTCGACCAGCAGCGCGGGCAGCGAGCCGTCCACCCCGGCGGCCTCCACCGTGTGCAGGACGTGCTCGGCACTGGCCAGACCCATCGCGAGCCGGTCCACGTCGCCCTCGTGGAAGCCGGTCGCGATCCGGGGGGCGTAGAAGGCGAGGAAGTCGGGCATCGAGGCGGCCGTCGAGGAGGCGTACGGCAGGAACTCCTCGGCCGAGATGCCGTGCGCCTCGGCGACGGCGGTGGCGTGCAGGTAGCCGAGCAGCGACGTCCAGAAGAGGTCCATCTGGATCTGGTAGTACAGCTGGGCCAGCCCCGGGTCGTCGCCCCGGTAGTCGGCGCCGGTCAGCACCTCCAGGGTTTCCCGGTGCCGCCGGAACAGCTCGGCCGGCCCGCTGTAGAAGGTGGAGGACTCGGCCCGGCCGATCCCCGAGGGCGGCGACTGCACCCCGCCGGTGAGCTGGCCGGCCCCGCGCGCGGCCAGCCAGCGGGCGGCTTCGCGGGCCCGCGCCGGGGTGTCCGAGCTCAGATTGACGATCACCTTCCCGGCGAGCGCGCCCTCGGCGGCGGCCAGGACGGCGAACACCGCGTCGTAGTCGGTGAGGCTGAGCACGACCACCTCGTTGGCGGCCACCGCGGCCCGCGCGTCGGGCGCCAGGACGGCGCCGCGGGCGACCAGCTCGTCGGCCCGGGCGGCGGTCCGGTTCCAGAGTGTCACGGCGTGGCCGGCGTCCAGGTAGGCGCCGGCCATCGCCTGCCCCATCGGGCCGAGGCCGATCACGGTGACGGACCGCTCGACGGTACCGGGCTGCCGCGAGGCGGGCACGGGTGAAACAGACATGGGAATTCCCCTCCGCTAGAACGAACGCTCTATCCAGGAGAGGAAGCTAACACAGCTCTGTAACGAACGCTCTATTCAGTTGTTCGGCTAGACTCGGCCCGTGAAGACGACGACCACCGGCACCCGCGAGCGGATCGTCCGGTCCACCTCCCGGCTCTTGCAGCGCCAGGGCTACGAGGGCACCGGGATCAAGCAGATCTCGCGCGAGGCGGAGGCCACCCTCGGCTCCGTCTACCACTTCTTCCCGGGCGGCAAGCAGGAGTTGGCCGCCGAGGCGATCCGCCACGGCGACCAGGAGTTCGCCGAGCTGCTCCGCGCCGGCCTGGCCGGCGCGGACGACCCGGCCGAGGCGATCACGACCTGCACCGGACTGCTCGCCACGGGCCTGCGCGAGTCCGACTGGCAGGACGGCTGCCCGATCACCAGCACCGCGCTGGAGACGATCGGCCGCGCGCCCGTGATCGAGCAGGCCGTCGCCGAGGCGTTCACCCACTGGCGTGCCGTCGTCGCGGAGAAGCTGCTGGCGGCCGGCCTCGGCGCGGACGACGCCCGCGAACTCGCCGCCACCGTCGTCAGCACCCTGGAGGGCGCCGAGCTGACCGCCCAGGTGGCCCGCAGCGAGGAGCCGCTGCACCTCGCCGGCAAGCACCTGGCCCGGCTGATCCGCAGCTACCGGTAGCCGGGCACACGAAAGCGGCCGGCGTGGCCGGGGATCCCGTCCCACCACGCCGGCCGCTGCTTCGGCCCACCCCTACGACGTTCGACCACAGTCCGAGGAGACGGACATGGGCATCGAACTCGCCCTCTACGCCGGCCGCCCCCACCGGGGCCGCAACGCCCCCGCCGTGCTGCGGAGTTCCCACCTCCACGGCGGGGCGCCGGCGGCGGTGGCCGCCCTGCTCACCCGTTGCACCACCGAGGAACACCGGGCGGCCGTCCACGGCCTGGCGGAGTTGCCCGCCTCGTGCGCACACACGCCCGGCAGTCGGCTCTGCTTCCCGGGCGACCGACCTCCCGGGCGCTCGGCACCTAGCCGGGCAACTCCGCCGCCCGGCCCCGCTCGTGGATCTCCGCCGCGACGGCGAGGTCCTGCCAGGCCATCCCGACGCTCTTGAAGAAGCGCGGCCGGTCGCTCGGCACCGGCACCTCGCCGCGCACCAGCTCACCCAGGTTCCAGAGCGCGTCGGCCCCGGTGACGCCGGCCATCAGCAGGTCCCCCGCCTCCCGCAGGGCGGCAACCCGGGCCTCGACGTAGAGCGCGGCCCGGCCGACCAGCACGCCGTCCACCTCCCGCGCCTGCGGCTCGTGCGAGCCGACCGCCGCCACCACGGCGTGGTCGGGCACCAGCGCACCGTCGAACAGCGGGGTGCGGGCCGTGGTGCAGCAGACCACCAGGTCCGCCTCGGCCACGGCGGACGCCGTGCCCACCGAGGCCGCCAGCCCGAGCGAGCGCGCGTACCCGGCCAGCGCCTCGGCGGGCGCCTCGCTGCGGGCCACCACGGTGACCCTGGTCAGCGGCCGGACGGCGAGCAGCGCGTCCAGGTGCCCGTACGCCTGCGGGCCGGAGCCGAACAGGACGAGGTGCGAGGCGTCCGGCGCGGCCAGCCGGCGCAGCGCGACGGCGGTGACGGCGGGCGTGCGCAGCGAGGTGAGCGCCGCGCCGTCGAGCAGGGCGACCGGCTGCAGCGTCGGACCGTCCAGCAGCAGGTAGCTGCCGGTGATCCGGGGCAGGCCGAGGGCGGCGTTCCCGGGGGCCACCCCGGCGATCTTCACCCCGGCGTACTCGGCCGTGGCCGCGGGCATCAGCAGCAGCTCGCCGGCCGGCACCGGCATCGCCGACCGGGCGGGCCCGGCCTCCGGGTCCAGCCCGGCCAGCAGCACCCGCTCGATCGCGTCGGCCGCCTGGGCCGGGGTCAACGACCCGTCGACCCGGGCGACGCCCGGCGCGGCGTTCTGGAGCGGCTCAGTCGCCGCGCCGGGCAGCAGGAGGGGTTCGGAGCGGGAGGAGGTCACAGCAGGAACCCCGTCCCCAGCGTGTCGTCCGGGTCGAGCAGGAAGGTGTGCTCGCCGGTGCGGTGGGCGGTACCGGTGACCTCGGTGACCACGCCGGCGCCGAGCGGGTCGCCGCCCGGGAGCACCCGGCCGGTGAACACCGTCCCGATCACCGACTCGTGGCGCAGTTCCTCGCCCGGTGCCAACCGCCCCTCGGCGGCGAGCACGGCCAGGCGCGCCGACGTGCCGGAGCCGCAGGGCGAGCGGTCGATCTGCCCGTCCGCGAAGACGGTGACGTTGCGCTGGGCCGGCCCCGCCCCGTCGTCGGGCAGTTCGTCGTACAGGATCACCCCGTAGACGCCCGAGAGCCGCGGGTCGCTCGGGTGCCGGACGGCCGGCGAGTCGGCCAGGGCGGCGCGGATCTCCCGCCCGACGGCGGTGAGTTCGGGCAGCAGCCCGGTCTCGACGGTGAGCCCGAGCGCGGCGGCCGGCACCGAGGCGTAGCAGGCGCCCGCATGCGCGACGGCCACCTCGACGGTGCCGCGCGAGGTCTGCACGGGCAGCTTCTGCGCGCTGACGACGGCCGGCACGTTGCGGAAGGTCACCCCGGTGGTCCGCCCGCCGGCGCGGTGGACGGACGCGGTGACCCGACCGGACGGGACGTCGATCCGCACCCGGGCCACCCCGTCGTCCGGGGCCTGGACCAGCCCCGAGTCGACCGCCCAGGCGCCGAGCGCGATGGTGCCGTGGCCGCACGCGGTGGAGTAGCCGTCCTTGTGCCAGAAGAGCACCCCGAGGTGCGCCTCGTCGTCGTCCGGCGGCACCAGGAACCCGCCGTACATCCCGGCGTGCCCGCGCGGCTCGCTGACGAGCAGCCGCCGCACGTCGTCGAGCGCGCCGGGCCGGGGCGCGGTGGCCGTGCCGCCCGCGCCGATCGCGACGGCCCGCCGCTCGGCGACGCTGTCACCGGGGATGGCCGGCGTCCCGTCGAGGACGATCCGGAACGGTTCGCCGGCCGCGTGGTAGTCCACGGTCCGCACGTCCATCAGGCACTCCCCGCCGGCAGCAGGGTGATGGTGCGACTGGCGGTGTAGAAGTCCAGCGCCGCCTGGCCCTGCTCCCGGTCACCGTGGCTGGCACCCTTGGCGCCGCCGAACGGCAGGTGGAAGTCGACGCCGCTGGAGGGCGCGTTGACCCGGATCATGCCCGCGTCCAGCCGGTCGGCGGCGGCGAGCGCCACGTCCAGGTCACGGGTGTGCACCGAGGCGGACAGCGTGTACGGGGTGTCGTTGGCGAGCGCGATCGCCTCGTCCAGGTCGGCCGCCGCGTGCAGCACGGCGATCGGGCCGAAGAACTCCTCACGCCGCAGCGGGTGGTCCTCCGGCACGTCGGCGACCAGGGTCGGGTCGAGGTACCAGCCGCTCCGCTCCGGCACGCCGCCGCCGGTCAGCACCTCGGCCCCGGCCTCGCGGGCCGAGGCGACGGCCGCGGTGATCTCGTCCCGGGTGCCCGCGCTGATGAGCGGCCCGCAGGACGCGTCGTCGACCTGGGCCAGCGCCTTGACCAGTGCGGCCTTCAGCGGCTCGTACGCCGCGCCGACGGCGATCACCCGGCTGGTGGCGGTGCACTTCTGCCCGGCGTACCCGGCGATCGCGGCGGCCAGGTGGCCGGCGGCCTGCGCGATGTCGGCGTCCGGGAGGACCAGTGCCGCGTTCAGCCCACCGAGTTCGGCCTGAACCGGGGTGCCACGCTCGGTCGCGGTCCGGACCACCTGCCGGCCCACCCCGGTGGAACCGGTGAACGAGACCACGTCGGCGGCGGCGACCAGCTCGCCGCCCTCCGCGCCGCCGCCCGGCAGCACGGTGAAGACGTCCGCGGGCAGACCGGCCTCGGCGACCAGTTCGGCCAGCCGCAGCGCGCAGCCGACCGCCTCCGAGGACGGCTTGAGCACCACGGAGTTGCCGACGGCCAGCGCCGGGGCGGCCTTCCAGGTGGGGATCGCCAGCGGGAAGTTCCACGGCGTGATCAGCCCGGCCACCCCGTACGGGCGGCGGCGGGTGAGCAGCAGCCCGGGCCCGCCGGCGGTCTCGTGCACGGCTCCGGACGCCGCGAACGGCGCCTGCGCGTAGTAGCGCCAGATCGCGGCGGTGCGGGCGACCTCGCCGCGCGCCTCCGCGAGCGGCTTGCCGACCTCGCGGACGACCAGCGCCGTCAGCTCCTCGGCGTTCGCCTCGACCAGCTCGGCGATCCGGGTGAGCGCGGCGGAGCGGGCGCCGGCACCGCCGGCGAGCCACCCGGCCTGCGCGGTCCGGGCCCGCGCGACGGCGGTCCGGACGGCCTCGGCACCGGGCGCTTCGACCTTGACCACGAGGTCCTCGGGATCGGCGGGGTTGTACGAAAGGATCGTCACAGCAGGCAGCCCTTCAGGGTGTTCAAGGAAGTTCAGAGCAGGAACCCGGCCGGGAACGGGTCGCTCGGGTCCAGGAAGTACTGGGCGGTGCCGGTGATCCAGGCCCGTCCGGTGACGGTGGGCACGACGGCGGGCCGCCCGGCCACCTCGGTCTCCTCCACCAGTCGGCCGGTGAAGGTCGTCCCGATGAAGGAGTCGTTGCGGAAGTCCCGTCCGATCGGGAGTTCGCCCCGGGCGTGCAGCTGGGCCATCCGGGCGGAGGTGCCGGTGCCGCAGGGCGAGCGGTCGAACCAGCCGGGGTGGATGGCCATCGCGTGCCGGGAGTGCTCGGCCGTGGAGCCGGGGGCGAGCAGCTGGACGTGGTGGCAGCTGTGGATCGACGGGTCCTCGGGGTGCACCGGCCGGTCCGGGCCGGCGTTGATGGCGTCCATCAGGGCCAGACCGGCGTCCAGGATGTCCTGCTTGCGCTCGCGCTCGAACGGCAGCCCGAACTCGGCGAGCGGCAGGATGGCGTAGAAGTTGCCGCCGTACGCGAGGTCGTAGCCGACCGTGCCGTACCCGGGCACCTCGATCTTGCGGTCCAGGGCGACGGAGTACGAGGGCACGTTGCGGATGGTCACCGCGGTGGCGGCGCCGTCCTCGACCCGGACCTCGGCGATCACCAGCCCGGCGGGGGTGTCCAGCCGCACGGTGGTGACCGGCTCGACCACCGGGACCATGCCGGTCTCGACCAGCACGGTGGCCACGCCGATGGTGCCGTGGCCGCACATCGGCAGCAGGCCGGAGACCTCGATGTAGAGCACCCCGAAGTCGGCGTCCGGGCGCGTCGGCGGCTGCAGGATCGCACCGCTCATCGCGGCGTGGCCGCGCGGCTCGTACATCAGCAGCGTCCGGAAGTGGTCGAGGTGCTGCTGGAAGTGCAGACGGCGCTCGGCCATGGTGGCGCCCGGGATGACGCCGAATCCGCCGGTGACGACCCGGGTCGGCATGCCCTCGGTGTGCGAGTCGACGGCGTGGAACACGTGGCGGCTGCGCATGTGGTTGCGGCTCCCGTCGGGGTGTGGGTGGGGTGGCGGGCCGGGCCGGCTGCCCCAGCAGCCGGCCGCACCCGATGGCAGCGGTGTCGGTTACCCGAGACCCTCGGCCAGCGCCTTCTCGGTGGCCGCGCGGACGGCCGCCTCGATCTCCGGGTTGAGCGGCAGCCGCGGCTCGCGGGTGGGCCCGCCCGGGCGGCCGGCGATGTCCATCGAGAGCTTGATCGCCTGGACGAACTCGGTCTTGGAGTCCCAGCGCAGCAGCGAGTGCAGCGCCTTGTAGAGCGGCAGCGCGACGTCCAGGTCGTGCGCGACGGCCGCCTTGTACAGGGCGGCGCTCGCGGCCGGCAGCGCGTTCGGGTAGCCGGCGATCCAGCCGACGGCACCGGCGAGGGCCAGCTCCAGCAGCACGTCGTCGGCGCCGATCAGCAGGTCCAGCCCGGGGGCCAGCTCGGCGATCTCGTAGGCGCGGCGGACGTCGCCGCTGAACTCCTTGACCGCGACGATGGAGCCCGCCGCGTGCAGCTCGGCGAGCAGCGAGGGGACGAGGTCGACCTTGGTGTCGATCGGGTTGTTGTACGCGACGATCGGCAGGCCGGCCTTGGCCACCTCGGCGTAGTGGGACCGGACGGCGGCGCGGTCGGCGCGGTAGGCGTTCGGCGGCAGCAGCAGGACGGAGCCGGCGCCGGCCTCGGCGGCCTGCTCGGTCCAGCGGCGGGACTCGGCGCTGCCGTAGGCGGCCACGCCCGGCATGACCCGGGAGCCGTCGCCGGCGGCCTCGACCGCGACCTCGACGATCCGGGCCCGCTCCTCGGCGGTGAGGGTCTGGTACTCGCCCAGCGAGCCGTTGGGGACGACGCCGTCACAGCCCGAGTCGATCAGCCAGCGGACGTGCTCGGCGTAGGCGTCGTAGTCGACGGAGAGGTCCGAGCGCAGCGGGATCGTGGTGGCGACCATGATGCCGCGCCAGGGCCGGGTGGTGTCGCGGGGGGTGTTGGACACAGATGACTCCTTGGTGAGGTGTGACATTTTATTAGAGAGCGCGGGCGGAGACAAGTGTCCCCGCGCCACGGGTTCAGGACGGCGGCAGTCCGGTTCCCGGACCGGCCGCGAGCTGCGAGAGCGGGACGGGGCAGGACAGTGGACGGCTGTCCGCCCGCGCGTCGCCGGCACCGGAGAGGCAGGCCACCGCCGGACCGCACATCCGGCCCTGGCACCAGCCCATCCCGGCCCGGGTGAGCAGCTTGACGGTCCGCGCGTCGCCGGCGCCGAGCTCCTCCACGGCCTCGGTGATCTTGGCCACCGGGACTTCCTCGCAACGGCAGACATCGGTGTCCGGGCGCAGCCACTGCGTCCAGCCGGGACCGGGCCGGTGCGCCGCCGCCATCAGCTCGGCGAAGGCGCGCAGCCGGGAGCGGCGGCGCAGCAGGGCGGTGCGGACCGGCGCGCCGGCGACCGCGTGCGCGGCCAGCTCGCCCTCGGCGATCGCCAGGTCGGCCCCGCCGACGCCGCAGGTCTCGCCGGCCGCCCAGAGACCGGGGAGGGTGGTGCGCAGCCGGGAGTCCACCGCGAGCGCGACCGTACCGTCGGGCGTCGTCCTGGTCCCGGCGCCCAGCTCGGTGGCCAGCTCGATCTGCGGCAGCAGGCCGTGGCCGACGGCGAGCGCGTCACAGGCGATCCGGCGCTCGGTGCCGGGCACCGGCCGCCAGTCGGCGTCCAGCCGGGCGACGGTGACGGCCGTGACCCGGTCGGTGCCGTGCGCCTCGATCACGGCGCTGCGGCGGCGCAGCCGGACGCCGTGGCGCAGCAGCGCGGCGCCGTGCCCGGCGCCCTCGACGAGCTTGGCCGGGACGGCGGCCAGCACGTCGGGGCGCCGCGCGTAGCCGAGGTAGTCGGTGGCCTCGACCACGGCCGGCACCTGCGCCCCCGCGGTGACCAGCGAGGAGGCCGCCGCGAGCAGCAGCGGCCCGCTGCCAGCCACCACGATCCGCCGGCCCGGCAGCACCAGGCCGGACTTGAGCATGGCCTGCGCGCCACCCGCGGTGACCACCCCGGGCAGCGTCCAGCCGGGGAACGGCAGCTGCCGCTCGTACGCGCCGGTGGCCAGCAGGACGGCGGCGGCCCGGACGGTGGCCCGGTCGGCGGCCTCCGGCCCCACCGTGGCGTGCACCGCCCAGGCGGTGTCGCCGGGGCGCTCCAGCGCCCAGACCTGGTGGCCGGCCAGGAGGTCGACCCGGCCGGTCCTGCGGTGCACCGCGAGCCGGTCGGCCAGGCCGGTGTAGACGGACCAGCCGTGGTGCAGCCGGTCGGGGCGGGTGGCGCCCAGGCCGGGTGCGGGGTGGCGGTAGTACTGGCCACCGGTGCTCGGGCCGGCGTCGAGCAGGGCGCAGCTCAGCCCGAGGTCGGCGGCGGCCACGGCCGCGGCGAGACCCGCCGGGCCGGCTCCGATCACGGCGAGGTCGTAGGTGCGGCGGCCGCGGAGCCCGGACGCCCCGGGCTCCTCGGCCGGCTCGAAGGGCTCGAACGGTTCAGACGGCGAGGTCGGCACGGCCGTTGCCCTCCTGGGTGGTGACGACGGTGCCGGGCTCGGCCGGCAGCAGACAGGTGCGCTGGTTGGGGCGGCCGTCCACGACGGCCAGGCAGTCGAAGCAGGCGCCGATCCCGCAGAACGCCCCGCGCGGCTTGCCGCCGACCCGGGTGGTGCGCCAGGCCAGCACGCCGTCGGCCCAGAGCGCGGCGGCGACGGACTGCCCGGGCAGTGCGGGCACCGGCCGGCCGTCGAAGTCGATGGTGTGGGCGGGTCCCGGCTCCGCCCCGACCAGCCCGGCCGGGGTCCGGCGTTGCATCGGCGGGTTCATCCGCGCGTTCTCCATTCCGAAGTTCCTCTGATCCACCGTGGCGCGCCCGCGCCACTCGTCCGCCCCGCGTTCGGGGGGCCACCGGCGGCCCCGGGCGTACCGGCGGCGTGCCGGCCCGCCCCCGCCCCGTTCACTCCCCGACCGGGAACCGGTCCGGCCGGAACGGCGAGAGATCCAGCTCCGGCTGCTTGCCGGTGAGCTGCTCGGTGATCAGCAGCCCGGTCGCCGGGGCCAGCCCGATGCCCGCGCCCTCGTGGCCGCAGGCGTGGTGGAGCCCCGGCACCCGTGGGTCGGCGCCGATCGCGGGCAGGTGGTCCGGCAGGTACGGGCGGAAGCCCCGGTAGGCACGGAGCACGCTGACGTCGGCGAGAACCGGGAAGAGCGCCGCGGCCTGCGCGGCGAGCCGGTGCAGCACCTCCACCGAGAGGGTCCGGTCGAAGCCGACCCGCTCCCGGCTGGCGCCGATCAGCACCGGGCCGCCGGGGGTGCCCTCGACCACCGCCGAGGTCTGCAGCGCGGCCGAACCGCTGGCCACGTCCGCGACGTAGTCGGCGGCGTAGACCTTGCGCCGGACGATCCGCGGCAGCGGCTCGGTCACCAGGACGAAGCCCCGCCTGGGCAGCACCGGCAGGTGCACTCCCGCCAGCGCGGCCAGCTCGCCGCCCCAGGTGCCGGCGGCGTTGACCACGGCGGGCGCCGCCAGCCGGCGCCGGTCGGTGACGACGCCGCGCACGGCGCCGTCCGACCCGAGGGTCACCGCCCGGACGGTCTCGCCGGTGTACAGCACGGCGCCTTCGCGGCGGGCGGCGCGCAGCAGGTGCGCGGCGGCCAGGGCGGGCTGGACCTGGGCGTCCTGCGGGTAGAGGAATCCGCCGGCCAGCCCGGGGGCGAGGTGCGGTTCGAGCTCGCGCAACCGCTCGCCGGGGATCTCCTCGGCGGTGACGCCGACCGTCGCCTGATCGGCGGCGAAGGCGCGCAGGGCGTCCTGACGGGCGGGGGTGCTGGCCACCACCAGGCCGCCCTTGGGCTCGTACTCGACGGCGGCGCCGAACTCCTCGGCGAGTTCTCGCCAGAGCCGGGTGGAGAGCAGTGCGAGGTCGAGCTCGGGCCCGGGCTCCTTGTCGGAGACCAGCAGGTTGCCCTCCCCGGCGCCGGTGGTACCGCCCGCGACCGGACCGCGGTCGATGACGGCGACGGCGAGCCCGGCTCGGGCGGCGTAGTAGGCGCAGGCGGCGCCGACCACGCCGGCGCCGACCACGACGACATCCAGGGGAGGTCTCTGAGGCTTGGACACGGCAGTAATATGTCACATGCCATCGCGCCTGCCAAGGCCGCCCCGCCGGACGGTCCTCTCCACGCAAAAACCCCGGCCCGCCGGGAAGCGGCGGGCCGGGGTTCAGAGGCGGTTCACCTCATCACGTGATGTCGTCCATCTGCTCGTGCCGGGCGGCCGGCACCGGCGCACTGGCCATCGGCGCGTTGGAGGCCTCCACGGCCTCCGCCCCGGCCACCGGCTGCACCGAGAGGTCCAGGTGCGACGCCTCCTCGTCGTCCAGCCCGAGGTCCGGGTTGCGACGGGCCTTGCGCCGGTCGTTCACGATGGCGATCCCGACCGCGACGAAGTACAGCGCCCAGATCGGCGCGGCCAGCACCAGCATGCTGACGGGCTCGGCGCTCGGCGTCGCGAAGGCGGCGAAGACGGTGATGGCCAGCACCATGCCGCGCCACCAGCCGAGCAGCCGCTTGCCGGTGACCATGCCGACCATGTTCAGCATCACCAGCAGCAGCGGGAACTCGAAGGCCAGGCCGAAGACCAGCACCATCCGGGTGGCGATGTCGAGGTAGTCCTCGGGCGGCAGGATCGGCGTGGTGTTGTTCGGGGTGAACGAGATCAGCACGTCCACCGTGGTCGGCAGCACCAGGATGGCGCAGGTCACGCCGGCCAGGAAGAGCGGCGCCCCGCAGGCCATGAAGATGACCGTGTACTTCTTCTCGTGCCGGTGCAGGCCCGGCGCGACGAAGGCCCAGACCTGGTAGAGCCAGACCGGAACGGCCGCGACCACACCGGCCGTCAGCGCCACCTTGAGCATCCAGGTGAAACCGGCGGTCAGACCGATGTTGGAGACCTGGGCGCACTTGCCGTGGAACTGGCCGGCGGTCTCCGGCGTGCAGTGCGGCAGCGGCTTCAGCAGGAAGTCCTCGAGCTGCTTGTGGTAGACCGCCGCGACGATCGTGACGACCACGATCGCCAGGACCGACTTGACCACGCGGTTCCGCAGTTCCCGCAGGTGGTCGGCGAGGGCCATCCGCCCCTCAGGATCCTTGGGCGCCTTCGACGCCTTGGAGAGCTTGCTCAACCCCGGTCCTCAACTCGTGCGTCGAGGCCCGCCGGTCGACGGGCCTCAATAGTCGCGTACGTCACGTGCGCCACGTGCGTCGCGGACCGCTCAACGCGGGCCGCCGCCGTCCGTTCCCGTCCCCGCGGGCTGCTCGGCCACCGGCCGGGCCGTCCCGGACGCCCCCGGGGCGGCCTGGATCGTCTTCGCGGTCTCCGCCGCCACGGCGGGCGCGGGCTGGGCCGGCGCGCTCTCGTCCGCGGCGCCGTCCGAACGCATCGCCTTGGTCTCGCTCTTCAGGATCCGCATCGACTGGCCGAGCGAACGCGCCAGATCGGGCAGTCGCTTGGCGCCGAAGAGCAGAATGGCAAGAACCACGATCACCAGGATCGCGGTCGGCGAGATCCGCATGTTCGACCACCTTCAGTCATGGCGGCACCGGCGGGCCGCCCGCTGCGGGGATGGTAACCGCTGCGGATGACGCCCTGACGACGGCCGCCCGAACAGGACAGCGGCCCCCGTCGCACTTTCAGGAGCCATCTGAGAGCGTAACCCGCCCGAACCTCCGGGCAGCAGCCCCCGTACCCCTGAGGTGCCGCTGACCGCCGCCGGTTCCCGGCCGAACCGGCCGCTGCCGGCGAACCGCTCAGCGCCCGGGAACCGCCGCCGCGAGATCGCCGGCCGCCTCGGCCAGCGCCCGGGAGGCCTCGTCCACTCCCTCGGCCAGCGTCCGCACGTCCAGCCAGAGCCGGATCGCGAGAACGCCGAGGACCAGCAGACCGGCGGTGGCGAGCAGGACGGCGGCGACGAGCATCCAGGACATGGCCACCACCCTATCCGCCGGGCCGGACCGAACCGGCCCCGCCGGCGCCCGGCCCGGCGCTCACCCCTGCGTGGAACCCCCGGCCGGCACCAACCGCATCGTCCGCACCCCGGCGCCGGTCAGCGCCGACACGATCTTCTCCCCCGCCGGCTTGCGGACCGACGCCCCGCAGAGCGGGCAGCCGAAGCTGTAGTGCGCCTGGGCCGGCGTCCGCCCGAGGGTGAGGCGGAACTCCTCCGCGGGCAGCTCCACCTTCTCCCGGCACTGCGAGCAGTAGACCTTGAATCTGGTACCCGGCTCCACGGCTCAGACCTGCCCCTGCCCGCCGACCGTCTCCTGGTAGGCGGCCAGCGCCTCCAGCGCCGCCGACCGCGCCTGCTCGGCGAGCGCCGGCGGCGAGACGATCCGCCCGTCCCGGCCCAGCCGCAGCGCCAGCGGGCGCAGCTGGGACGGGTCGGCGCTGCGCAGGGTGATCCGCAGCCCGCCGTCCGGCAGTTCCTCGGCACGGTCGTGGGTGTAGTACTCGGCCACCCAGCGCCCGCCGGAGGACACCTCGACGACCACCTCGGGGTCGTTGGCGGACGGGTTGACCAGCCCGCCCGAGAGGTCGCGCGGCTCACGCCGGGGCGGGTCGGAGGGGACGTCCAGCACCCGGATCTCGGCGACCCGGTCGAGCCGGAACATCCGGTGGTCCTCGGAGGTCCGGCACCAGGCCTCGAGATAGGTGTGGCCCTCGGTGAGCAGCCGGATCGGGTCGACCTCGCGCTCGGTCATGCCGCCGCGCCCGTGCGAGTAGTAGCGCAGCCAGAGCCGCCGGCCCTCGCTGAGCGCGCGGTCGATGTCGGCGAAGACGTGGCTCTCCGCCTCGAAGGTGACGCCGACCCGGGCGCTGCCCTCGGCACTGTCCCCGGCGGCGTTCTCGATCTTGGCGACGGCCCTGGTGAGCGCCTCCCGGTCACCGGCCCGCAGACCGGGCAGGCCCGCCACCGCGCGGGCGGCGACCAGCAGCGCGGTCGCCTCGTCGGCGGCCAGCCGCAGCGGCTGGGCGACGTCGTCGACGTTGTGCCACCAGATCCGCTCGCCGTCGGTGTCGATGTCGAGCAGGTCGCCGCCGCGGAAGCTGGTGCCGCACATCGGCAGGACGTTGAGGTCGCCGATCAGCTCGCGCTCGGTGATGCCGAAGGCCCGGGCCACCTCGGCCACCTCGGCGCCGGGCCGCTCGCGCAGGTAGGTGACCAGCGACAGCATCCGCCGGGTCTGGTCGATCGCGTTGCTCATGCCCGCACTCCTTCAGCACTCTCCACCGCGCCGCCGTCGACGGCGCCCGCCCCGGCCACCGCGCGCAGCCGCTCGATCACGTCGGAGCGCAGCTCCTCCGGGCCGAGCACCAGCACGTCCGGCCCGAACTCGGCGAGGTCGGCGCCGAGCCCGTTGCCGTACGGGATCTCCAGCACGTCCCACTCCTCGTCGGCCCCGGAGTTCCCTGCGGCCGCAGGCTGCGGAAGGGTGCTCAGCGCCTTGGTGCGCAGCGGGAAGCCGGCGCCGCGGCGGACCTTGACGACCGCCGTCGCGGTGGCGCCCTCGCCGGCGAACTTGGCGACGGTGGCCCGGACGTCGACGTGCTCGGGGACGGTGCCGAGGAAGGCGCCGGAGCGGGTGCGGACCTTGCCGGTGATCCGGCTGAGCCGGAAGACCCGGGCGTCGGCGCGGTCGCGGTCCCAGCCCGCCAGGTACCAGTGGCCGCGCCAGCACTCCAGCGCCCAGGGCTCCACGGTGCGCTGCTCGACGGCGGCGGCACCGGCCTTGCGGTACTCGAAGGTGACCGGACGGCGGTCGCGGGCGGCGGTGAGCAGCGGTTCGAACGCGGTCTCGCGCGCGGGGATCCGCGGTTCGAGGGCGGTGCGGCCCTCGGTCTCGGTGAACGGGACGCCGGCGGCGCGCAGCTTCTGCAGGGCTCCGCTGGCCGCGCCGGACATCTTGGCCTGCTGCCAGACCCGGGCGGCGAGGGTGAGCGCGGCGGCCTCCTCGGCGTCGAGGGCGATCTCCGGCAGGCGGTTGCGGTCGGCGCGGGCGAGGTAGCCGAGTTCGCCGTCGAGGGCGTTCTCGTCGACGTCGATGACCAGACCGAGTTCGCGCAGGTCGTCCTTGTCCCGCTCGAACATCCGGTTGAAGGCGTCCTCGCTGCTGTTCTGCCAGGCCTCGCGGTACGCCTCGATGGATTCCCGCAGCTCCTTCTTGGAGAGCGGCCGTCTGGTGTTCATCAGGCACAGGGCGAGATTCATCAGCCGCTCTGCCTTGGCGATCGCCATCGCTGACCCTTCCGGTGTGCCGCGCCGCGCGCGGGGTGCGCCCGCCGGGCAGTGGTCGACCCGGCGGGACCGACCGTACCGGTAGCGGTACGCACTGCAAAAGCCGAGTCCGTAAACGCGTGGGGCCGCACCCCCGGGGTGGGGGTGCGGCCCTGGGTCACGACCGGCTCAGACGCCCAGCAGGTCGACGACGAAGATCAGCGTCGAGCCCGCCGGGATGAGCGGGGACGGCGACTGGTTGCCGTACGCCAGGTGCGCCGGGATGACCAGCTCGCGGCGGCCGCCGACCTTCATGCCGACGACGCCCTGGTCCCAGCCCTTGATGACGCGGCCGGCGCCGAGCGGGAACTTGAAGCTGCTGCCGCGGTTCCAGCTGGCGTCGAACTCCTCGCCGGAAGCGAAGGTGACACCGACGTAGTGGACCTCGACGACCTGGCCCGGCTTGGCCTCCTCGCCGGTGCCGACCTCGATGTCGCGGATCTGCAGGTCGGTCGGCGCGTCGCCGATCGGGAAGTCGATCTCCGGCTTCGTCTTGTTGCTCACTACTGCCTCTTCTCACGATGGTTTCGATCCATGACCAAGCGGCGGGCGCCCGCACCCCGGTCCGTTACCCGGACCACGGTACGGGCGCCCGCCGCCCGTTCGGGCTCGGCCACGCGGCCGGCCCCGAAGGTCACACGCCCACCATTGTCACCCGAAAGTGGATCAGCCCTGACCCGCATCGAGAATATCGACCACGAACACCAGGGTGGAGTTGGCCGGGATGTCGCCCTGCGCCTGGTCCTTGTAGCCCAGCGAGGCGGGGATGACCAGCTCGACCCGGCTGCCGACGGTCTGACCCTCCAGGCCCTGGTCCCAGCCCGCGATGACCTGGCCGCCACCGACCGGGAAGGAGAAGGCCTGGCCCTTGCTCAGCGAGGAGTCGAAGACCTTGCCGTCCTTGAACAGCGCGCCGGTGTACTGGACGACGACCTTCTCGCCCTTCTCGACCTTGGGGCCGGTGCCCTTGATCAGGACGTGGCTCTTGAGCTCGGTCGGGTCGGCGGCGCCGGCCACCGGGGTGATGTCGGCCGGCTTCTTGCCGTTGTCCTTCACCTGCGGGAAGTCCGCGGGCGGCGGGGTCACGGTGCCGCTGACCACGGCGTCGGGCGCGTTGCTGTTGCGGATGTCGATGACGAAGACAAGGTTGTCCTTGGCCCCGATCGACATGTTCGGGTTGCCCTGGGCGCCGAACGCGGCGGCCGGCGGGGCCACCACGAGCACCCGGCTGCCGGCCTTCTTCCCGACCACGGCCTGGTCGAGCGCCGGGATCAGCGCGTCGGTGCCGGCCTGGAAGATCTGCGGCTTGCCCGACTCGTCGTACGAGCTCGGGATGTCCTTGCCGGTCGTCCAGTCCTTGGCCGTGTAGTCGACCGAGGTCCAGGAGTTCTTCTCGACCTTGGGACCGCTGCCCTCGGACAGGACCTTCACCACGAAGCTGCCGTCGGCCTGCTCGCCGGGCACCTCGATGGTGGCCTTCTTGCCGAACTCGCCGGTGATGGTCGGCAGCACCTTGGCGCTGTCCTTGATCGGCGGCACCGGCTCGGCGGACGGCGTCGGCGGCGCGGACTTGGCGGCGTCCGCCTTGGCCGAGGTGTCCGCCTTGGAGCCGCCGTCGCGGTTCACGACGTACAGCGTGATCCCGCTGCCGACCAGCAGCACCGCCAGGACGGTGCCCAGGATCACACCGAGCCTGCCGACACCGGGCGGGTTCTCGTCGTACCCGGCCTCCGAGGTGTCCTGGCGGCGCACGTTCGAGGCGAAGATCTGCGGGGTCTCGTCGGTCTTCGTCCCGCCCGCGCTCCGCTTCGCCTGGCCGGCTTCGCCGGGCTGGGCCCAGCCCGGCGAGTGCTTCAGGATCGACGGCGGTACGACGATCGACTCGCCGTCGCCGGGCAGCGGGCCACCGGGCCGCGAGTCGGCCGGGTCACCGGCGGAGTTTCCGTTCGCGGTGCCGGCCCCGCCCGGGCTCGACGCTTTCTCAGACATGACTCCCCATCCATCTCGCCACGAGGTCTTCGAGGTCTACGGCCGGCGTGGTGAGCGCCGGAGTGCTGTCGCACTGCCGCCCGGAGCCCGGACGCCGACGGCGCCTACCACAGTGCGAGGGCAGTATGACAGGTCAGGATGAGGGCGGACGCTTCCGTGTGCGAGCGCCCGCCCAAGCGTACGGACCCCACCCGTCACCTGACAGGGGTCCGGCGGCTCAGACCGCCTCGAGAATGTCGATCACGAAGACCAGCGTCGAGTTCGGCGGGACGGAGCCCTGCGCCTGGTCCTTGTAGCCGAGGGCGGGCGGCACCACCAGCTCCACCCGGCTGCCGACGGTCTGACCGACCAGGCCCTTGTCCCAGCCCTCGATCACGCTGCCGGTGCCGATCTGCAGCGCCTGCGCGCCGCCGTGGCTCCAGGAGGAGTCGAACTGCTGGCCGTTGCTCCAGAGCACCCCGGTGTACTGCACGACGAGGGTCTGCCCGGACTTCACCGGCTTGCCCTCGCCCTTGATCAGCACCGCCTGCTGGAGGTCGGTGGGCGCGGCCTGGCCGGGCGGGATGGTGATCGTCACGGCGGCCTTGCCGTTGTCCTTCACCTGCGGGAGGTTCGCCGGCGGCTGGGTCATGGCGCCGGAGAGGGTGGAGTCCTGCGGCAGGCTCTCCATGATGTCCAGCACGAACACCACCGTGTCGCCGGGACCGACCCCGAGCTGGCCGTTGCCCTGGGTGCCGAACGCGGCGGCCGGCGGGGCCACCACCAGCAGCCGGCTGCCGACCTTCTTGCCGATCACGCTCTGGTCGAAGGCGGGCACCAGCTGCCCGCTGCCCGCCTGGTACAGCTGCGGCTTGCCGCCCTCGTCGTAGGAGCTGGGCAGGTCCTTGCCGGTCGTCCAGTCCTTGGCCGAGTAGTTCACCGTCACCCAGTCGCCCTTGTTGACCGTGGAGCGGTCGCCCTCACTGACGGTGTTCACCACGAACTGACCGCTGGGCGCCGCGTCCGGGATGGTGATGGTGGCCTTGCTCCCGAACCCGCCGCCCGACAGGGTCGGCATCGGCGCGGCCTCGTTCACCGGCGCGGGCACGGTGGGGGCCGCGCTGGACACCGTGGGCGTCGCCGGGCTGGTCGCCTTGGTCGAGCTGCTGCAGGCGACCGCCAGCAACAGGGGCAGGGTGAGAAGCAAACCGGCGGAGCGGCGCACGGCGATCCTAACTGTCGGTCAAAGTCGGTTCTCCGGACTCGACGGACAGCGTATTCCCCGACGGTGTCCGGCCCCGGTAGACACCGCCGGGGCCGGACACCGCAAAGATCACAACGGGACCGCTCGACCTCACATCCCCGCGATCAGCTTCTCCACCCGCTCGTCCACCGAACGGAACGGGTCCTTGCAGAGCACCGTCCGCTGCGCCTGGTCGTTCAGCTTCAGGTGCACCCAGTCGACCGTGAAGTCCCGGCGCTGCTCCTGCGCCCGGCGGATGAAGTCCCCGCGCAGCCGGGCCCGGGTGGTCTGCGGCGGGACGGACTTGGCCTCGAAGGTCTTGAGGTCGGTGGTCATCCGCTTCGCCTGGCCCTTGCCCTGGAGCAGGTAGAACAGGCCGCGCCGGCGGTGGATGTCGTGGTACGCGAGGTCGATCTGGGCCACCCGCGGGTTGGACATGCTCATCTGGTGCTTCTCGCGGTAGCGCTCGATGAGCTTGTACTTCATGATCCAGTCGATCTCGGTGGCCACCCCGTCCAGCCGCTCGGTGCGGACGGCCTCCAGGGTGCGGCCCCAGAGGTCCAGCACCTGGGCGATGGTGCCGGTGTTGATGCCCTTGCGGTCGGCGAACTCCAGCGCCTTGCTGTAGTACTCCTCCTGGATGTCCAGCGCGCTGGCCTCCCGGCCGTTGGCGAGCCGGACCTGGTGGGTGCCGGTGAGGTCGTGGCTGACCTCGCGGATCGCCCGGATCGGGTTCTCCAGGGTGAGGTCGCGCATCACCACGCCGGCCTCGATCAGCCGGAGCACCAGGTCGGTGGCGCCGACCTTGAGCAGGGTGGTGGTCTCGGACATGTTGGAGTCGCCGACGATGACGTGCAGCCGGCGGTAGCGCTCGGCGTCGGCGTGCGGCTCGTCGCGGGTGTTGATGATCGGGCGGGAGCGGGTGGTCGCGGAGCTGACGCCCTCCCAGATGTGCTCGGCGCGCTGGCTGACGCAGAACACCGCGCCGCGCGGGGTCTGCAGCACCTTGCCGGCACCGCAGATCAGCTGGCGGGTCACCAGGAACGGGATCAGCACGTCGGCCAGCCGGGAGAACTCTCCGTGCCGGGCCACCAGGTAGTTCTCGTGGCAGCCGTAGGAGTTGCCGGCCGAGTCGGTGTTGTTCTTGAACAGGTAGACGTCCCCCGCGATGCCCTCCTCGTGCAGCCGCCGCTCGGCGTCCACCAGGAGCCCTTCGAGGATGCGCTCGCCCGCCTTGTCGTGCGTGACCAGCTCGACGACGTCGTCGCACTCGGGGGTGGCGTACTCCGGGTGGGAGCCCACGTCGAGGTAGAGGCGGGCACCGTTGCGCAGGAACACGTTGCTGCTGCGGCCCCAGGAGACAACGCGGCGGAAGAGGTAGCGCGCCACCTCGTCCGGTGACAGCCGTCGCTGACCCCGGAACGTGCAGGTGACGCCGTACTCGTTCTCCAGCCCGAAAATTCGGCGGTCCATGGCACCTTCTCTCGAAGGAATCACCGGCTGTGGCCGGTGCGCGGATCGGGATCCTGAACTCTGCGGCGCCGGGCCGCAGCTGGCCTCATGGGCTGATCCCCTGCTTCGGCAGCGGGCAGGGCTTGTCCGGGGCCGGCCGTCAGGTCGGCTTGAAGCCCCGCGGTCTCGACCGTTGGGGAGGAGTCACGAGGCATCCATTCTCTGGGAGGACCTCCGAGGGGAGTCCCGTACGACGGCGGGCGACCGCCGTCGTACGGGGACTCCACGGGCACTGCTTACTCCGACGGGTCCGCCGGCGGGGCGGCCGCCGGCTTCTCGTCGTCGTCCGTCTCGGCGGACTCGTCGCCGTCGAGCAGCCGGGCGAGCTGGCCGCCCAGGATGCGCTTGAACTTGCGCTGCTGGAAGCGCTGGCGGTCCAGGACCGCCACCTCCAGCTGCTCGGGGGTCAGGGTGCGCGGGCTGCCGCCGTTGGGGTCCCGGGCGAGGGAGTCCACCGCCACCTTGATCGCGTCGGTCAGGGACAGCCCGCTGCGGTGGCGCTGGCCCAGGTAGTTGCCGATCGAGTCGGCGTTGCCGCCGACCACCACGTAGTTCTTCTCGTCGACGACCGAACCGTCCGGGGTGAGCCGGTAGATCTGGTCCTCGTCCGGGGTGCGGCCGACCTCGGCCACGATGAGCTCGACCTCGTACGGCTTCTCGCCGACCGAGGAGAAGATGGTGCCGAGCGTCTGGGCGTAGACGTTGGCCAGGCCCCGGGCGGTGACGTCGGCCCGGTCGTAGGAGTAGCCGCGCAGGTCGGCGTAGCGGACGCCGCCGATGCGCAGGTTCTCGAACTCGTTGTAGCGGCCGACCGCCGCGAAGGCGATCTTGTCGTAGATCTCGGAGACCTTGTGGAGCGCCCGCGAGGTGTTCTCCGCGACGAAGACGATGCCGTCGACGTAGGTGAGCACGACCACGCTGCGACCGCGCGCGATGCCCTTGCGGGCGTACTCCGCGCGGTCCGCCATGGCCTGCTGGGGCGAGACGTAGAACGGTGTCGACACCGGCGGTCGTCCCTTCCTTGGTAGGTGTGGCTAGAGCAGCGGGGCCTGCGGGCCGTTGGGGTGGATGAGGCGCTCGTCGGTGATCGAGACGGCGATCGCGGAGACCTCGGCCTCGGTGAGCCGGCGGAAGCCGTCCTCGGTGATCAGCGAGACGATCGGGAAGATCTTCCGGGCGAGGTCCGGACCGCCGGTGGCGGAGTCGTCGTCAGCCGCGTCGTAGAGCGCCTGGACGACCAGGGTGGAGGCCTGCTGGGAGGTCAGGTCCGCGCGGTAGAGCTTCTTCAGCGAACCGCGGGCGAAGACCGAGCCGGAGCCGGTGGCGGCGAACCCGCGCTCCTCGGAGCGGCCGCCGGTGACGTCGTAGGTGAAGATCCGGCCGCGGCCGAGGTCGAGGTCGTAGCCGGCGAAGAGTGGGACCACCGCGAGGCCCTGCATCGCCATGCCGAGGTTGCCCCGGATCATGGTGGTGAGGCGGTTGGCCTTGCCCTCCAGCGAGAGCACGGCGCCCTCGATCTTCTCGTAGTGCTCCAGCTCCAGTTGGAAGAGCCGGACCATCTCGACCGCGAGCCCGGCGGTGCCGGCGATGCCCACCGCGCTGTACTCGTCGGCCGGGAAGACCTTCTCGATGTCGCGCTGGGCGATCACGTTGCCCATGGTCGCGCGGCGGTCACCGGCGATGACCACGCCGCCGTCGAACACCGCCGCGACGATCGTCGTCCCGTGCGGGGCCTCGATGACCGCCCCCGCGGGCAGCTCCCGGCGACCGGGGATCAGCTCCGGCTGGTGGTCGGCCAGGAATTCGAGGAACGAGGAGGACCCCGGGGTCAGGAAGGCAGCCGGTAGACGCCCGGTGCCACGAGTGTTGGCTTCCACACGATTCCTTCCAGGTAGCTTGAAGCGCACGCTGCCCGCACCCTACCCGCCGACGATCACCGTCCGTGCGTGGTGGGCCGGACCGGGGCGGGGGGGGGGGCGCGGGCGCCCCCCCCCCCCGCGCCCCGCCGCTCGGCCCTTCGGGGGAATTCCCGGTGCACATTGGCCGAACCGGTCGCGT
>NZ_JBHVWC010000027.1:68536-111473 GCF_042882445.1 Kitasatospora sp. NPDC058218
TTTATGCCCCCGCGCGCCCCCCCCCCACCCCCCCCACTAACCCGGGCGGGGGGGGGGGGGCGGCCCGGGGGGGGCGGGGCGGCCTCTGCCGCCCGTCCGCCCTCGGCGGTCGCGACCGTGAATTCCCTGAATGCCCGAACGGGGCTACTCGCCGCCCTTTTGCACGAATTGGCGCACGAAATCCTCCGCGTTGGACTCGAGGACCTCGTCGATTTCGTCGAGAACCGCGTCGACGTCGTCGCTCAGCTTTTCCTGGCGCTCCTTGAGGTCGTCGGAATTCTGCGCTTCCGCAGCCTGCTCCTCGACCTCCTCGGAGGAGCGGTTCGCCCGCTGCTGGCCGCCGTCGGTGTCCTTGCTCGCCATTTCCCTCACCCCGCTCGATCGTCTGGCACGGTTTGGTCGCTGCTTGCTGCACCGACCCTATACACAGGGTGCGACTACCGCTTCCGGTTTGCCGGTGGCGCTTCCTGTCCAACACCCGCTGTCACCCCGGATGATTCCCATTCGGCGGACGTTCACCCGTGGTGATCGAAAAGTTACCCGCCGGACAGCACCCGGAGCAGGTCCTCCGCCGTGCGGCAGCGGTCCAGCAGCTCCTTGACGTGGTTGCGGGTGCCGCGCAGCGGCTCCAGTGTGGGGACCCGCTGGAGCGAGTCCCGGCCGGGCAGGTCGAAGATCACCGAGTCCCAGGAGGCGGCCGCCACGTGATCCGCGTACTGCTCCAGACAGCGCCCGCGGAAATAGGCCCTGGTGTCCTCCGGCGGCTTGGAGACGGCCCGCTCGATCTCCGCGTCGGTCAGCAGCCGCTCGAACCGGCCACGGGCCACCAGACGGTTGTACAGCCCCTTCTCGGGCCGTACGTCGCTGTACTGCAGGTCGACCAGGTGCAGCCGGGAGTTGTCCCACTCCAGTGCGTCGCGGCTGCGGTAGCCCTCCAGGATCTCCCGCTTGGCGATCCAGTCCAGCTGCCGGGAGAGCGACATCGGATCGCGCTCCAGCCGCCCCAGCACGTCCTCCCAGCGCGCCAGCACGTCCACCGTCTGCTCGTCGGCGTCGGTGCCGAAGCGGTCCTCGACGTACTTGCGGGCCAGCTCGAAGTACTCCAGCTGGAGCTGGACGGCGGTGAGCCGGCGCCCGTTGCGCAGCGTGATCAGGTGCTTCAGGGACGGGTCGTGGGAGATCCGGTGCAGGGTGCGCACCGGCTGGTCGACGGCGAGGTCGGAGGCGATGAAGGAGTCCTCGATCATCGCCAGCACCAGCGAGGTGGTGCCCAGCTTGAGGTAGGTGGAGATCTCGGAGAGGTTGGCGTCCCCGATGATCACGTGCAGTCGGCGGTACTTCTCGGCGTCGGCGTGCGGCTCGTCCCGGGTGTTGATGATCGGCCGCTTGAGCGTGGTCTCCAGGCCGACCTCGACCTCGAAGTAGTCGGCGCGCTGGCTGATCTGGAAGCCGTTCGCCGAGCCGTCCTGGCCGATGCCGACGCGGCCGGCGCCGGTGACCACCTGGCGGGAGACGAAGAACGGGGTGAGGTGGCGGACGATGTCGGCGAACGGCGTCGCCCGTTTCATCAGGTAGTTCTCGTGGGTGCCGTAGGAGGCGCCCTTGTTGTCGGTGTTGTTCTTGTAGAGGTGGATGGTCTGCCCGTTGGGCAGTTCCAGGGCGCGCTGGGCGGCGGCCGCCATGATCCGCTCGCCGGCCTTGTCCCAGAGCACGGCGTCGCGCGGGTTGGTCACCTCGGGCGAGCTGTACTCGGGGTGCGCGTGGTCCACGTAGAACCGCGCGCCGTTGGTGAGGATGATGTTCGCGAGGCCGATGTCCTCGTCGGTCAGCTGGCTGGCGTCCGCGACGTCGCGCGCGAGGTCGAAGCCCCGGGCGTCGCGCAGCGGATTCTCCTCCTCGAAGTCCCAACGGGCCCGCCGTGCCCGGTGCATCGCCGCCGCGTACGCGTTGACGATCTGGGACGAGGTGAGCATGGCGTTGGCGTTGGGGTGCCCGGGTACGGAGATTCCGTACTCGGTCTCGATGCCCATCACGCGCCGTACGGTCATGCGGCCCTCCTTGCCCGGTGTGCCGCCCCCCACGGGCGGGACACGCTGACGTACCGCTGAACAACACCGACGCCGGCGGTGTGCCCGCGAACGGTGGGTCGAGCCTAGAACGCGGCACCGACAGGCGGGCCCCGAGACGCGCCGTCCGGCTGCGGGGCCGCGAGGCGCCACAGCCGGACGGGGTGCGTGCTGTTCCGGGGGCCGCCGCCGGCGGCCCGGAATGGTTCGGTTACAGGTACTGCCCGGTGTTGGCGACCGTGTCGATCGAGCGGCCGGACTCGGCGCCCTGCTTCCCGGTGACCAGCGTGCGGATGAAGACGATCCGCTCGCCCTTCTTGCCGGAGATCCGGGCCCAGTCGTCCGGGTTGGTGGTGTTGGGCAGGTCCTCGTTCTCCTTGAACTCGTCCACGCAGGCGGCGAGCAGGTGGGAGACGCGCAGACCGCGCTGACCGTGGTCGAGGAAGTCCTTGATGGCCATCTTCTTGGCACGGTCGACGATGTTCTGGATCATCGCGCCGGAGTTGAAGTCCTTGAAGTACAGGACCTCCTTGTCACCGTTGGCGTAGGTGACCTCCAGGAAGCGGTTCTCCTCGGTCTCGGTGTACATCCGCTCGACGACCGCCTGGATCATCGCCACCACCGTGGCCTCGACGGAGCCGTCGTGCTCCTTGAGGTCGTCCGGGTGGAACGGCAGCGAGTCCTTGAGGTACTTGGAGAAGATGTCCTTCGCGGCCTCGGCGTCCGGGCGCTCGATCTTGATCTTGACGTCCAGACGGCCGGGCCGCAGGATCGCCGGGTCGATCATGTCCTCGCGGTTCGAGGCGCCGATGACGATGACGTTCTCCAGGCCCTCCACGCCGTCGATCTCGGCGAGCAGCTGGGGGACGATGGTGTTCTCGACGTCCGAGCTGACGCCCGAGCCGCGGGTGCGGAAGAGCGACTCCATCTCGTCGAAGAAGACGATGACGGGGGTGCCCTCGCTCGCCTTCTCCCGGGCCCGCTGGAAGACCAGGCGGATCTGCCGCTCGGTCTCGCCGACGTACTTGTTGAGCAGCTCGGGGCCCTTGATGTTGAGGAAGTAGCTCTTGCCCTGCGGCCGACCGGTGACCTCGGCGACCTTCTTCGCGAGCGAGTTGGCCACCGCCTTGGCGATCAGCGTCTTGCCGCAGCCGGGCGGGCCGTAGAGCAGCACGCCCTTGGGCGGGCGCAGCTCGTACTCCTTGAAGAGCTCGGCGTGCAGGTAGGGCAGCTCCACCGCGTCGCGGATCAGCTCGATCTGGTTGCTGAGACCGCCGATCTGGCGGTAGTCGATGTCCGGGACCTCTTCGAGGACGAGCTCCTCGACCTCGGACTTCGGCACGACCTCGTACACGTACCCCGAACGGGGTTCGAGCAGCAGGGCGTCCCCCGCCCGGATGGTGAGCTCGCGCAGCGGTTCGGCGAGGCGCACCACCCGCTCCTCGTCCGTGTGGCCGACGACCAGGGCGCGCTCGCCGTCCTCCAGGACCTCCTTGAGGGTGACGATGTCGCCGATGCGCTCGAAGGCCATCGCGTCCACGATGTTGAGGGCCTCGTTGAGCATCACCTCCTGGCCGCGCCGCAGCTCGTCGAGGTCGACGTTGGGGCTGACGTTCACGCGGAGCTTGCGGCCCCCGGTGAAGATGTCGGCGGTGCCGTCCTCGTTCTGGCTGAGGAAGGTGCCGAATCCGGCCGGGGGCTGTGCCAGCCGGTCCACTTCCTCCTTGAGGGCCACGATCTGGTCGCGGGCCTCGCGCAGGGTGGAGGCGAGCCGTTCGTTCTGGGCGGACACGCCGGCCAGGTTGGTCTGGAGCTCGACGATCCGCTCTTCGAGGATTCTCGAATTGCGCGGCGAGTCGGCGAGCTTGCGGCGCAGCACGGCGATTTCCTGCTCAAGGAACGAGACCTGAGCGGCCTCGTCGGAACCACGAGCGGGCCTGCCGGTGCTGCGGTTGTAGTCGTCATCGTGGGCTGCCACGGTCCTCACCTCCTCCGGGGAGCTGGACGCTTCCAGACCCTACCTGGGACCAGGGGTCCGTAAACCCCTAGATCAAGAAAGATGGAACGGGCGTGTCCGATCTTCGCCCTCGCGTGCTTCCCCTCTGCTAAGGAGATACCCAGCGCGCACCACCCAAAGCCGACCAGATGTATCGTCGAACGAGTCGATATCCGATCGCGACCGTCGGTCGCGGTCCGATCGTTGTACGAATGGCGGGATTGCCTCCCAATAAGGGGCGACCCGGGACAGAAACGGCAGGGGACCATGTCGGTGACCGAAGAGGCGACGACCGGCGAAGCGCTGGAGGTGTGGATCGACCAGGATCTGTGCACCGGCGACGGCATCTGTGCGCAGTACGCGCCGGAGGTCTTCGAGCTCGACATCGACGGCCTCGCCTACGTGAAGGGCTCGGACGACGAACTGCGCCAGCAGCCGGGCGAGACCGTGCCGGTGCCGCTGACGCTGCTTCAGGACGTGGTGGACTCGGTGAAGGACTGCCCGGGCGACTGCATCCACGTGCGCCGGGTCTCCGACCGGGCCGAGGTCTACGGCCCGGACGCCGAGTAACCCTCCCTCAGGCCTGCGCCAGCGGGGCGGCGGTCTGGGAGCGGTCCCAGCCGCCGCCCTTGCGCGTCCAGGTGAGGTCCAGTGAGATGTCCGGGCTGAACCGCGGCACGTCGTCGCTGGAGTACCCCTGCGCGTGCCCGGTGATGACGCCGTCGCTGCGCAGGCCGAGCCGGCCGACGGTGAGGTTCTCGCGCTCGGAGAGCAGGGTGGCCACGACGGCGGGCCGGCCGTCGGCGCCGGGGCCGAGCAGGTAGACGGCGTCCGGCGGGGTGCCGTTCTCGGCCGCGCAGTGCGCGGCGGCGACGGTGCCGGGTCGGCCGTCACCGAGGTCGGCGGCGAAGCTGACGGATATCTTGACCGGGAACGGGCCGCAGTCCAGCGGGAGTTCGGCCTTGGCCGGATCCGGCGCGGCGGCGGCCGGGAGCGCCTTCGCGGTGGGCCGGGCGGGCTTCGGGGTACCGGTGGCCGGGTCCGCGGCGAGCGCGGTGGCCACCACGGCGGCGCAGCCGCCGATCGCGAGGGCCCAGTGCCAGGGGGCCGACCGGGCGTGTCCGGGCCCGCTGCGGGCCTGCGGTGTCTGCTGCTCAACCGTCGCCGTGACCGCGGTCTCCACCAGGCGTCCCCTCCAGTGGGTCGTGTGAGCGAGCATCGTCCCACACCGGGGTGGCCGGGAGGCGGCCCGGGTGCGGAGGTAGCACGAAGGGGTGGTACGCGGGCGTGGAGCCCGCCGTACCACCCCTTGCCGACGTACGGTCAGCCGAGCTCGGACTGCTCCGGCTGGTCGGTCCCGCCGGAGCGGGCGGCGGCCCGGGCGGCGGCGCGCTCCTGCAGGCTCGGCTCGGTGCCCGAGCCGTTGTCGTAGTCCTCGCCGTACGCGCCCTTGGCCGGGCGGCGGCGGCGCAGCGGCGGCTCGACGCCGTCGGCGAGGCGGCGGGAGGTGAGGAGGAAGCCGGTGTGGCCGATCATCCGGTGGTCCGGGCGGACGGCGAGGCCCTCCAGGTGCCAGGTGCGGACCATGGTCTCCCAGGCCTGCGGCTCGGTGAAGGTGCCGTGCTCGCGCAGCGCCTCGACGGTCTTCGACATCTGCGTGGTGGTGGCCACGTAGCAGCAGATGAGGCCGCCGGGGACGAGCGCCTTGGAGGCGACGTCCAGGCACTCCCAGGGGGCCAGCATGTCGAGGATGACGCGGTCGACGTCGGACTCGACCAGGTTGTCCTGGAGGTCGCCGACGGTGAGCTTCCACGCCGGGTGGGGCCCGCCGAAGTAGCGCTCGACGTTGCCCTGGGCGATGTCGGCGAAGTCCTGCCGGCGCTCGTAGGAGGCCAGCATGCCGGTGTCGCCGACGGCGCGCAGCAGGTAGGTGGAGAGCGCGCCGGAGCCGACGCCGGCCTCGACGACGCGGGCGCCGGCGAAGATGTCGGCCATGGCCAGGATCTGCCCCGCGTCCTTGGGGTAGATCACGGCGGCGCCGCGCGGCATGGACAGGACGTAGTCGGGGAGCAGGGGGCGCAGCGCGAGGTACGGGACGTTACCCGTGGTGCGCACGACCGTGCCCTCGGGGGCGCCGATCAGCTCGTCGTGCGGGAACGCACCCTTGTGGGTGTGGAACTGGTTCCCGGCCTGGAGCGTGAACGTGTAGTGGCGGCCCTTCGGGTCGGTCAGCTGGACCTGGTCCCCGACCTGGAAGGGCCCGCGTCGGCGGGTGGCACCGGTCGGTTCGGACATGCGGACAATCCTAAGGGAAGCGGGCGCTCCGCCCGACCACGATGATCACCGGCCGGCGATGGCGGCGGTCAGCCGCTGCTCGATGTCGCTGAGCGTGGCGACGCCGTAGACCCGGCCGTCGGCCTCCACGACCAGGTACTCGGTGGCCGGGTTGGCGCGGATGGCGCGCAGCAGGTCCTCGCCGGCGAGTTCGGCGGGCAGTCGCAGGCCCGGTTCGAGGTCGCGGGCCAGCGCGCCGACGGCGACCCAGGGCCGGCGGTGCTCGGGGACCTCGCGGACCTGGGACTCGCGGACCAGGGCGATCGGGTCGCCGCGGCCGTCGATCACGACGAGGGCGCCGGCCTGCTCCTCGCGCAGGCGGCGCAGCGCCTCGCCGAGCGGGGTGTCGGAGGTGACCTCGACGACCCGGCGGACGAGGTCGCGCAGCCGCAGATCGGGCAGGACCTCCTTGAGCCGGGCCTGCTGCACGCCGGCGCCGGCGCCGTTCCAGATGATCACGGCGAGGACGGCGGCGAGGACGGCGTCGACCAGGGTGTCGGTGGTGGTGCGCTCGACGTCGCGGGCGGCGCCGAGCAGCGGCAGGCCGATCAGGACGGCGACGGCCAGCACGCGGCCGGCCCAGGCGGCGGCGACCGTGCCGGTCATCGGCCGGCCGGTGACGGCCCAGACGACGGCGCGCAGCATCCGCCCGCCGTCCAGCGGGAGGCCGGGCAGCAGGTTGAAGGCGGCGACGACGAGGTTGGAGACCATCAGGCCGGTGAGCAGCACTCCCGGGACGCTGGAGAGCTCGACGGCCTGGACGCCGAGGTAGAAGACGCCGCCGAGCAGCAGCGAGAGCAGCGGGCCGACGAAGGCCAGCCAGAACTCCCGCCAGGGGCTCTCGGCCTCCTTCTCGATCTCGGAGACGCCGCCGAGGAACTGCAGCCGGATGCGGCGCACTCCGAGCCGGTAGCGGAGCGCGACCACGGTGTGGGCGAGTTCGTGGATCAGGACGGAGCCGTAGAAGGCCACCGCGAAGAAGAACGCGACCAGGTAGCGGGTGGCACCGAGCCCGGGCAGGACGTGGTCCAGCTGGCCGCCGAAGACCCAGGTGATCAGCGCGGCGATGACGAACCAGGAGGGGGTGACGTAGACCGGCACGCCGAAGGGCCGGCCCATCAGGATGCCGTTGCCCCGCTCCGGCTCCTCGGGCGGGTGGGGGCCGGACCGGGCGCCGCCGTCCTGCGGTGGCTGGTCGGAGGTCTGTCGACCCCTGCTGTCGCTCACCGTGATCCCTTCGGTCGGTTCCCCCGTCGTGCACCGTTCGCCCACGCTACGTGATCAGGGCGGCGTACCGTCGCGCGCCCCTCTCGCAGGCTTCATACCCACTGGGAGGGCGGTGTGGCAGCAGCGTGGCAGCGGGATGACAGCTCAGGGCAATAGGGTCGGGGTATGCAGCAGACCGACACCAGCAGCGCCGTCGCGGCCCCGGCGCGTCCTCCCGCGCCGCCGACCGGGCTGTCCCCGTCCCGCGCGGGGGACTTCCTGACCTGCCCGCTGCTGTACCGGCTGCGGGTGATCGACAAGCTGCCGGAGCCGCCGAGCTCGGCGGCGACCAGGGGCACGCTGGTGCACGCGGTGCTGGAGCGGCTGTTCGACAGCCCCGCGGTCGAGCGGACGCCGGAGCGGGCGCTGGGCCTGCTGCGGCCGCAGTGGGAGCGGCTGCTGGGCGAGCGCCCGGAGCTGGTCTCGCTGTTCCCGGAGGACCCGGACGGCGCGGCGCTGACCCGCTGGCTGGCGGACGCCGAGAAGCTCGTCGAGCGCTGGTTCCGGCTGGAGGACCCGACCCGGCTGCACCCGGTGGAGCGGGAGCTGTACGTGGAGACGGCCCTGGAGTCGGGGCTGCTGCTGCGCGGCTACATCGACCGGGTCGACGTCGCGCCCACCGGCGAGGTGCGGCTGGTGGACTACAAGACCGGCCGGGCGCCCTCGCGGGACTTCGAGGGCAAGGCGATGTTCCAGATGAAGTTCTACGCGCTGGTGGTGTGGCGGTGGAAGGGCGTGATCCCCAAGCGGCTGCAGCTGGTCTACCTCGGCGGGGGCGGGGACGTGGTCAGCTACGACCCGGACGAGGCGGACCTGCTCGCGGTGGAGCGCAAGCTGCAGGCGCTCTGGGAGCGGATCTCCGAGGCGGTGGCCACCGGCGACTTCCCCGCGACCCGCAACCGGCTCTGCGACTGGTGCGACCACCAGGCCAGCTGCCCGGAGTTCGGCGGCACTCCCCCGCCGTACCCGCTGCCACGCCAGCACGTGGCCCGTACGTCTGACGAGGACGATCCCACGGGGGATCCGATGAGCAAGGAGTCCTAGGTGACGATCCGAGTGCTGCTGGTCGACGACCAGCCGCTGCTTCGCACCGGTTTCCGGATGATCCTGGAGGCCGAGGCCGACCTGGTGGTGGTCGGTGAGGCCGGCGACGGCCAGCAGGCGCTGGACCAGGTCCGGGCGCTGCAGCCCGACGTGGTGCTGATGGACATCCGGATGCCCCGGATGGACGGCGTGGAGGCGACCCGCCGGATCGCCGGCCCGGGTCGGGACGGCCCGGCGAAGGTCCTCGTGCTGACCACCTTCGACCTGGACGAGTACGTGGTGGAGGCGCTGCGCGCGGGCGCCAGCGGCTTCCTGCTGAAGGACGTGCCGGCCGAGGAGCTGGTGCAGGCGATCCGGGTGGTCGCGGACGGCGCGGCGATGCTGGCGCCCAGCATCACCCGGCGGCTGCTGGACATGTACGCCACCAAGCTGCCCTCGGGCGAGGAGGCGCCGCCGCAGGCGCTCAACGCGCTGACCGAGCGTGAGCTGGAGGTGCTGAAGCTGGTGGCGCGCGGCCTGTCCAACGCGGAGATCGCGGCGGAGCTGTTCGTCAGCGAGACCACGGTGAAGACGCACGTCGGCCACGTGCTGACCAAGCTCCAGCTGCGGGACCGGGTCCAGGCGGCGGTGTACGCGTACGAGAGCGGGCTGGTGCGCCCCGGCGCGCTCTGAGCCCGCCGGGCCCGGATGTGACGGTGGCCCGTCCGCTCCCCTTGCACCCTGGGGGGAGTGGACGGGCCACCGTGCTGAGGGTCGCCCGGTCGCCCGGGTTACTTGCCGAGCCGGCCGATCTCCCAGAAGCGGAAGAAGCCGGTGGTGTCGACGGTCGACTCCACGCCGGTGATGTTCGAACGCGAGGCGAAGAAGGCCTTGTTCTGGAACAGCGGGATCAGCGGCGCGTTCTCGGCGACGATGCCCTGGATCTGCGCGTAGGTGGCGGCGGCGGCCGCGCGGTCGGCCTGCTTGAGGCTCTCGGGCACCAGCTTCTGGCTGATCCGCGGGTCGTCCCAGCCGTGGTGGTAGGACCCGCCGTCGACGATCAGCGGCGCGACGTAGTTGTCCGCGTCCGGGTAGTCGGCGAACCAGCCGATGGTGTAGGCCTGGTACTTGCCCTCGACCCAGCCCTTCTTGTAGACGTCCCAGTCCGCCTCGTGCTGGACGGTCACCTGGAACACGCCGCCGGCCTCCAGCTGCTTCTTCAGCGCGTCGGCCTCGGCGCCCTGGGCGCGCGAGCGCGACCAGGTGAGGTTCAGCTTGACCGGCATCTGGACCTTGGCCGCCGTCAGGATCGCCTTGGCCTTGTTGACGTCCTGGTCGCCGTACTTGTCGAAGAAGGCGGTGTTGTGGCCGGCGACACCGGCCGGGACCATCGAGTAGAGCGGCTGGACGGTGCGCGCGAAGACGTCGCGGGCGAGCGACTTGCGGTCGATCAGCTGGGCGGCGGCCTGCCGGACGGCGACGTTGCCGCCGGTCGCGTCCTTGGTGTTGAAGACCAGGTAGCGGGTGTCGTTGCTGTCGCCCTCGACGACCTTCAGGTCGCTCTTGCCGCTCTGCTGGTCGGACAGGACCTGGGCCGCGGTGTTGGGCTCCAGGCTGTTGTCGGCCAGGTCGAGGTCGCCCTTGTCGAGCGCGGCCTTCAGCTCGGCCGGCTTGTCGAAGTACCGGAGGGTGAACTTCTTGTTCCGGAGCTTGGCGTCGCCGGTGTACTTGTCGTTGGGCGACAGCACCACCTTGCCGGGGACCTTGGCGCCGCCCTCGACGGCCGTGGTCTCGATCGAGTCGATCTTGTACGGGCCGGAGCCGACCAGCTTGTCGTTGGACAGCAGCTTGTCGGCCGGGAAGACCTCCTGGTCGACGATGGCGCCGGCCGGGCCGGCGAGCTTCGCCGGGAGCGTCGCGTCGGGCGCGGAGAGGTGGAAGAGCACCTCGGTGTCGCCCTTGGCCTCGACCGACTTGATCGACTCCAGCAGGCCCGACGGGCCGCTCGGGTCGGCGATCTTCTTCGACCGCTCGATGGAGTGGACGACGTCGGCGGCGGTGAGCGCGTGGCCGTTGGAGAACTTCAGGCCGCTCTTGAGCGTGCAGTGGTACTGGGTGGCCTCGCCCGCGGTGAACTCGCAGGACTGCGCGGCGTCCGGGCCGGGGGTGCTGGAGGCGGCCGGGTAGGACAGCAGCGACTGGAAGGTGTTGCGCAGCAGCAGCCAGGAGCCGGCGTCGTACGCCCCGGCCGGGTCCAGCACGTTGGTGACCGAGGTGGTGCCCATCGTGATCGCCTTGTCGCCGTCCCCCTTGACGGCGTCGGTGACCGAGCCGCAGCCGGCCACCGAGACGGCCACCAGGCCGGCGCAGCCGAGAACTGCCAGTCGTTCAGCTGAAGTCTTCACGGGTCGCGTCCTTCGGGTGCGGTCCGGCCGGGGGCCGGCGGCCCGCGCTCGGTTAGTCCTCCGGGGTCGTGGAGGTCGCGCACGGACCGGGCGCCGTGCGACCGCGGGCAGGACGGGGTTGCCCGTCAGCGGCGATGGCAGGGCTCGGGGGTGGGGAACGAACTGGAGTAGCGTGCCATATCGAACACACCCCACCGATACCCGTACAGGTGACAGTTGGGACACGAGGGGACGGTGTGGGCGCCGCCGTCCGACAAGTTGTCAGGCAATGCCCGATTTCTCCCCGGGGACTTGCCGTGAGCGGACGGCACCTCCCACGTACCGGTCGGTATGACTTCTCCGCAATGAGACGACAATCACACTCGCGAGGCGACCAGCGAGCGGAGCAGTTCAAGATCGACGCGCTCCAGCGAGGGCAGCACCAGCCGCCCGGGGGCCGGCTCGATCGGCGCCACCGACGGCACCGCGATCACCGGGCAGCCGGCCGCCTCCGCCGCGCGGACGCCGGTCGGCGCGTCCTCCACCACCACGCAGCGACCCGGCTCCGCCCCCAGCCGGCGTGCCGCCTCCAGGTACGGGTCCGGGTGCGGCTTGGTGCGCGGCACCTCGTCCCCGGCGACGGTGAAGGCGAAGTGGTGGGCGCCCAGCGACTGCAGCACGATGTCGATGACGTGCCGGTGCGAGGCCGACACCAGCGCGGCCGGAATGCCGTGTGCGGCAAGGGTGTTGAGGAGCCGCTCGGCGCCCGGCATGAGCGGCACGCCGCCGCCCAGCAGGTCCACGAAGCGCTGGTTGATCAGGACGGTCAGGTCGGCCGGCGCGATGTCCACACCGGTGGCGGCCAGCAGGTAGTCGATCACCCGGCTCATCGGGCCGCCGACCACGTGGGCGCGGTCGTTCTCGTCCAGCGTGTAGCCCAGCTCGGCGAAGAGCGAGGCCTCGGACTGCCACCAGAAGTCCTCGGTGTCCACCAGGGTCCCGTCCATGTCCAGCAGCACCGCCTGCAGGCCCCGGCCCTCGCCGTGGTCGAGGGTACGGGTGGCGGTGGAGATGGTCGTCATGGTGGGTCCTTCCGTCCGTGCCCCGGGGCGCTGCCCCTGGGGATGGCACAGGCCGGCCCGCTGGTGAGCGGACCGGCCCGTTCAGGATGATCCAGGATACGCCCCGCCCTGACGAAAGGAGCGAACGGTGCGCGACGCGGGGGTTACCGCGCGTTGAAGTACTTGGCCTCCGGGTGGTGGATCACGATCGCGTCCGTGGACTGCTCGGGGTGCAGCTGGAACTCCTCCGACAGCACCACGCCGATCCGCTCGGGCCGCAGCAGCTCGGCGATCTTGGCGCGGTCCTCCAGCTCCGGGCAGGCCCCGTAGCCGAGCGAGAAGCGGGCACCCCGGTACTTGAGCGCGAACATGTCCTTGACGTCCTGCGGGTCCTCGCCGGAGAAGCCCAGCTCGAAGCGGACCCGGGCGTGCCAGAACTCGGCCAGCGCCTCGGCCAGCTGCACCGAGAGGCCGTGCAGCTCCAGGTAGTCGCGGTAGGAGTTGTTGGCGAACAGCTCGTTGGCGGCCTCGGAGACCCGGTTGCCCATGGTCACCACCTGCAGGCCGAGCACGTCCCGCTCGCCCGACTCCTCCGGGCGGAAGAAGTCCGCCAGGCACAGCCGCCGCCCGCGCCGCTGGCGCGGGAAGGTGAAGCGGGTGTGCTCGGAGCCGTCCTCGTTGTAGACGATCAGGTCGTCGCCCTTGGAGTTGGCCGGGAAGTAGCCGTAGATCACGGCCGGCTCCAGCCAGCCCTCGGTCTGCAGCCGGTCCAGCCACATCCGCAGGCGCGGCCGGCCCTCGGTCTCCACCAGCTCCTCGTACGAGGGGCCCTCCCCGGTGCGCGCGGCCTTCAGGCCCCACTGCCCCTTGAACAGCGCGTCCTCGTCCAGCCAGGAGGCGTAGTCGGCGAACGGGATGCCCTTGACGATCCGGTCGCCCCAGAACGGCGGGGCGGGCACCGTGTTGTCCACCGAGACGTCCGAGCGGATCTGGCCGAGGTTGACCTCCTCCGGCTCCTCGACCTCCACCCGCGCGTGCCGGCGCTGCTTGAGCTCCGGCAGGGTCGCGCCGGGCACGCCGCGCTTGACCGCGATCAGCGCGTCCATCAGCCGCAGGCCCTCGAAGGCGTCCCGGGCGTAGCGGACCTCGCCCTCGTAGATCTCGTGCAGGTCCTGCTCGACGTAGGCGCGGGTGAGCGCGGCGCCGCCGAGGATCACCGGGTAGTCGGCCGCCAGCTTGCGCTGGTTCAGCTCCTCCAGGTTCTCCTTCATGATCACGGTGGACTTCACCAGCAGGCCGGACATCCCGATGACGTCCGCCCGGTGCTCCTGGGCGGCGTCCAGGATCGCCGAGACCGGCTGCTTGATGCCCAGGTTGACCACGTTGTAGCCGTTGTTGGACAGGATGATGTCGACCAGGTTCTTGCCGATGTCGTGGACGTCGCCCTTGACGGTGGCCAGCACGATGGTGCCCTTGCCCTCGTCGTCGGACTTCTCCATGTGCGGCTCCAGGTGGGCCACCGCGGTCTTCATCACCTCGGCGGACTGCAGCACGAACGGCAGCTGCATCTGGCCGGAGCCGAACAGCTCGCCGACCACCTTCATCCCGGCCAGCAGCGTGCTGTTGACGATCTCCAGCGCCGGACGCTCCGTCAGCGCCTCGTCCAGGTCGGCCTCCAGGCCGTTGCGCTCGCCGTCGATGATCCGGCGCTGGAGGCGCTCCTCCAGCGGCAGCGCCGCCAGCTCCTCCGCCTTGGACGCCTTCATCGAGGTCGAGGAGACGCCCTCGAAGAGCTGGAGGAGCTTCTGCAGCGGGTCGTAGCCCTCGCTGCGGCGGTCGTAGACCAGGTCGAGGGCGACGTCGCGCTGGTCCTCGGGGATCCGGGCCATCGGCAGGATCTTGGAGGCGTGCACGATCGCGGAGTCCAGGCCCGCCTCGACGCACTCGTTCAGGAAGACCGAGTTGATCACCATTCGGGCGGCGGGGCTCAGCCCGAAGGAGATGTTGGACAGGCCCAGGGTGGTCTGCACGTCCGGGTGGCGGCGCTTGAGCTCGCGGATCGCCTCGATGGTCTCGATGCCGTCCCGGCGGGACTCCTCCTGGCCGGTGCCCAGGGTGAAGGCCAGGCAGTCGACCAGGATCGAGCCCTCGTCGATGCCGTACTCGGTGGTGAGCTGGGCGATCAGCCGCTCGGCGATGGCGACCTTGGTCTCGGCGGTACGGGCCTGGCCCTCCTCGTCGATGGTGAGGGCGATCAGACCGGCGCCGTGCTCGCGGGCCAGCGAGGCGATCCGGCCGAACCGGGTGTCCGGGCCGTCGCCGTCCTCGTAGTTGACCGAGTTGAGCAGCGCGCGGCCGCCGAGCGCCTCCAGGCCGGCCCGCAGCACGTCCGGCTCGGTGGAGTCCAGCACGATCGGCAGGGTGGAGGCGGTGGCCAGCCGGCCGGCGATCTCCTTCATGTCGGCGACGCCGTCGCGGCCGACGTAGTCCACGCAGAGGTCCAGCAGGTGGGAGCCGTCCCGGATCTGCTCGCGGGCGATCTCCACGCAGGCCTGCCAGTCGCCGGCCAGCATCGAGTCGCGGAACTTCTTCGAACCGTTGGCGTTGGTGCGCTCGCCGATCGCCAGGTACGAGGTGTCCTGACGGAACGGCACCGCCTGGTACAGCGAGGCCGCCGAGGGCTCCGGGCGCGGCTCGCGCGCGGTGACCGGACGGCCCTGGACGCGCTCGACCACCTGGCGCAGGTGCTCGGGCGTGGTGCCGCAGCAGCCGCCCACCAGCGAGAGGCCGTACTCGCGGGTGAAGGTGTCGTGCGCCTCGGCCAGCTCCTGCGGGGACAGCGGGTAGTGGGCGCCGTCCTTGCCCAGCACCGGCAGGCCCGCGTTCGGCATGCAGGAGAGGCCGATCTTCGCGTTCTTGGCCAGGTAGCGCAGGTGCTCGCTCATCTCGGCCGGGCCGGTGGCGCAGTTCAGGCCGATGTAGTCGACGCCCAGCGGCTCCAGCGCGGTCAGCGCCGCGCCGATCTCCGAGCCGAGCAGCATGGTGCCGGTGGTCTCGACCGTGACCTGGACGAGGACCGGGAGGTCCAGCCCGGCCTCGGCGAGCGCCCGCTTGGAGCCCAGGATCGCGGCCTTGGTCTGCAGCAGGTCCTGGCTGGTCTCCACCAGCAGCGCGTCGGCGCCGCCGGCGATCAGGCCGGCCGCGTTCAGCTGGAAGCCGTCGCGCAGCACCTCGTACGGGGCGTGGCCGAGGGTGGGCAGCTTGGTGCCGGGGCCGATCGAGCCGAGCACCCAGCGGGTGCGGCCGTCGTCGAAGGAGTCGGCGGCCTCGCGGGCGATCCGGGCGCCCGCCTCGGACAGCTCGAAGATCCGCTCGGAGATGTCGTACTCGCCGAGCGCCGAGAAGTTGGCGCCGAAGGTGTTGGTCTCCACGCAGTCCACGCCCACCGCGAAGTACGCGTCGTGGACGGAGCGGACGATGTCGGGCCGGGTGACGTTGAGGACCTCGTTGCAGCCTTCCAGGTTCTGGAAGTCCTCCAGGCTCGGGTCCTGGGCCTGGAGCATGGTTCCCATCGCCCCGTCGGCCACCACCACCCTGGTGGCGAGCGACTCACGCAAAGCGTTCGCGCGACTCTGCTGAGTGATGGACGGGTCGGCTGCAGTGGCCATGGGGCTTCTCCCTGGGTGCGACGGCTGTCGGCTTTGCGCGCCCGCTGAATCGGGCACGCACGTGGCCAGGGTATCCGGCCGACGGCGTGCACCGGTGGAGCATTTCGTATCCTGAGCACTCGGCCGCGAGGGGAGAGCGACTGCATGGCGGGGATCGGCGCACGAATACGACAGCTCGGAGGGGCCCTGGCGACCCCGCCACGAGCCCTGCGAAGGCGCTGGCGGGGGTGGTCGCGGTGGCGCCGGGCCCTTGCCGTGACGCTGGTCGCCCTGGCCGTCGCCCTGCTGCCGATCGGCTCGGCGGCACTCGCCCTGCGACTGCAGTACGCCGGAGACCCCTCCCCCGAGGCCCGCACCCGCGGCAAGGACGCCGTCTGGCTGGGCCACGCCTGGGTGGACGGCCGCAAGAGTGACGCCGACGTCGCCGACCTCGCCCGGCGGCTCGCCGGGACGGGCGTGCGCGACCTGTACGTCCACACCGGCCCGCTGGAGCACGACGGCTCGCTGCCGCCGGACGTCCACCCCCGGGCCCGCTGGTTCGTCGAGGCCGCGCACCGCGCGCTGCCCGGCATCCGGGTGCAGAGCTGGCTGGGCGACGAGGTCAAGCCCGAGAAGGACGCCCTGGACCTGGAGGACGCGCCCACCCGGGACCGGGTGACCGCCTCCGCCCGCCAGGTGCTGGACCTCGGCTTCGAGGGCGTGCACTTCGACATGGAGCCGATCCGCCCGGACTCGAAGGGCTGGCTCGCCCTGCTGGACCAGGTCCGCCCGGTCACCGCCGGCCGCGGCGCCCGGCTGTCGGTGGCCGCCCCGCAGATCGACCCGCTGCCCTTCCAGCACACCGTCGCCATCGCACTGACCGACCACGGCAAGTGGTGGGACCAGGCGTACTTCGCCGAGACCGCCCGCCGGGTCGACCAGATCGCGGTGATGACCTACGACTCCAGCATGCCGACCGAGTCGCTCTACGGGGGCTACAACGCCTACCAGACCGAACTGGCCCTGGAGGCCACCCCGGAGGACGTGGACCTGCTGATGGGCCTGCCGTTCTACTGGGAGGACAAGTGGGGCCACTGGGGGCACGCCGAGACGGTGGACGCCGGCATCCGCGGCATCCGGCTCGGCCTCGGCCGCCACGACATCGACCGGAAGAACTTCGGCGTCGGCCTGTACGTCGACTTCGCCGCCACCGAGCAGAACTGGGCCGACTACCGGCGCGGCTGGGTGCGCTGAGCCGCGGCGCGCGGCGGCCCCGGCGGGCGGCCGCCGCGCGGGCCCGGCCGGCTACGCCATCCGGTGCGCGAGGGCGCCCAGGTAGCGCCGGACGGTGGCGCTCTCGCCCAGGACGTAGTGCGAGACGGCGCGGTAGAACGGCTGGTACACCTCACCGCGCTCGGTGACCGTCAGGGAGCAGCCCCGGCCGGTCGGCGTCAGCACCAGCGTCCAGGTGCCGCCGTAGGGGAGGTCCGGGTCGGCGACACCGGTCACCAGACGGTGCGGGGCCTCGCTCTCCACCACCTCGTAGGTGGTGTGGCCGTGCCGGCCGTACTCGCGCCACCGCTGCCGGCCACCGGCCCCGGCCGGCAGCCGCTCGACATGGGACAGGCCCGGGCGCCACGCCGGATAGAGGTCGACGTCGGTCAGGACGTCCCACACCGCGCCCGGCGGCTGGGACAGCTCCAGCCCGCCCTCGGTCACGTGCTCCACCGGCAGGCGCCGTCCCGCCGCCAGGACCGCCGCCACCACCACCGCGGCCCCGGCGGCCATCACCGCGCCGGCACCGATCCACCGCCGTCCAGTCATCCGCCCGGCTCCTCACACCCGCCGTCCGGCCCCTTCCTCCATCATCGCGCCGCCCCGCCGCACGGGCGCGGCACGACCCTGCGTCACCGGTCCGATACGATCCGTGCCCGATGGGCCGTGGCGGACCGCGCCCGGCCGCCGGACCTCCGGAGAACCGCCGTGCAGCGCCACCCCTTCCTGGCCGCCCTGGCCGCCGTCCCGCTCGTCCTCGCCGCCGCCGCACCCGCCGACGCCCCGCCCCGCTACGCCGCCCTGGGCGACTCCTACGCCGCCGGGGTCGCGGCCGGCGACTACGACCCGGCCGCCGGCGACTGCCACCGCAGCGCCAACGCCTACCCGGCGCTGTGGGCCGCCGACCACGGCGCCACCGGCTTCCTCGCCGCCGCGTGCAACGGGGCCACCACCGCGGACGTCCGGAGCGGGCAGCTGCCCCGGGTCGGCGCGGACACCACCGTGCTCACCCTCACCGTCGGCGGCAACGACCTCGGCTTCGCCGGCGCCGCCGTCGACTGCCTCCAGCCGCTGACCACCGAGGCCCGCTGCGCCGCCGCGCTGGACGAGTCCGGCCGCCGGCTGCGCGAGGAGCTGCCCGGCCGGCTCTCCGCCCTCTACGACGACGTACGGACCGCCGCCCCGCAGGCCCGGGTGGTCGTCACCGGCTATCCGCACCTGCTGCGCACCGGCACCACCTGCCTGATCGGGACCGACCCGCGCCGCCTGCGGTTCAACGCGCTCACCGACGAGCTGGACGAGCTGATCCGCCGGCAGGCCGACGCGCACGGATTCGCGTTCGCGGACGTCCGGACGGCGTTCGAGGGCCACGGGGTCTGCGCCGGCGCCGGGCAGGAGTGGATCACCGGCATCGTGCTCCCCCGGGTCTGGGAGTCCTTCCACCCCACGCCCGACGGGCAGTCCCTCGGCTACCTGCCGGCCGTCACCGCCGCGACCGGGCCGCGCTGAGCCGCACCCGTCCCCAGGTGCCCCGACGCGTCCGGCGACCCGTCGGGGCGCCGCTCCGGGCGCCCGGGACCCGCCCCCGGCGATAACCGTTGGATCCCGGCGCCCCGCTCCCCCAGACTGTCCCGGTGCCCGGCCGAGAGGCGCATCAAAGCCCGTAGGCTGGGCAGGTAGGGACCATGGAGCGAGGCGTTCCATGGGTGACGAGAGGTTCGACAGTCGGCAGCCGGCCCGCCGGCGCCTCGGCAGGCCAGCCGGGGCGGGGTACGTCCGTCCGCCGACCGGAGGGAGACGCTGGGTGATCGAGTTGGAAGATGTTCCCGAGTTGATCGACCCGGTGATGGTCTGCGCCTTCGAGGGCTGGAACGACGCCGGGGACGCCGCCTCGGCGGCCGTGGCGCATCTGGACGAGACCTGGGGCGGCAAGGTGTTCGCGGCCCTGGACGCCGAGGACTACTACGACTTCCAGGTCAACCGGCCCACCGTCTGGCTGGACGGCGGCATCCGCCGGATCACCTGGCCGACGACCCGGCTCTCGGTGGTCCGGGTGACCGAGCCCACGACCCGGGACATCGTCCTGGTGCGTGGCATCGAGCCCAGCATGCGCTGGCGCTCGTTCTGCAACGAGCTGCTCGGCTTCGCGCACGAGCTGGGCATCGAGCTGGTGGTGATCCTGGGCGCGCTGCTCGGGGACACCCCGCACAGCCGCCCCGTCCCGGTCAGCGGGGTCACCTCCGACCCGGAACTGGCCCAGCGGCTGGACTTGGAGGAGAGCCGCTACGAGGGTCCGACCGGGATCGTCGGGGTGCTCCAGGAGGCCTGCACGCACGCCGGCGTGCCGGCCGTGACGCTCTGGGCGGCGGTGCCGCACTACGTCGCGCAGCCGCCGAACCCCAAGGCCACGCTGGCGCTGATCAACAAGCTGGAGGACCTGCTGGACCTGCGCATCCCGCCGGGCGAGCTCGGCGAGGACTCCCGGGCCTGGCAGCTGGGCGTGGACCAGCTGGCCGCCGAGGACACCGAGGTGGCCGAGTACGTCCAGCAACTGGAGGAGGCGCAGGACACCGCCGAGCTGCCGGAGGCCTCGGGCGACGCGATCGCCCGGGAGTTCGAGCGCTACCTGCGGCGCCGGGAGAACGTCGGGCCGGCCGGTGAGAAGCCGGTCGCCGGGCACGCCACGGCGGAGCGGCCGAGCGAGCCCGAGCCGCCGTCCGCCCGGGAGAGCCAGGAGGGCGGCGAGGAGGACTGACCCTCCGCGCGCCGGAACGACAGGAGGGGCGTCGGGACCAGTGGTCCCGACGCCCCTCCTCTGCGTTCGCGTCGTGTGCGGTCCTACAGCGCGATGCCGAGCAGCGCGTCCACCGTGCGCGAGACCAGGCCGGGCGCGCCGATGTCCGTGCCGCCCCCGGCCTCCTGGCCGGCGGCCCAGCGGTCGACCGCGGCCAGCGCCGCGGGCGCGTCCAGGTCGTGCGCGAGCGCCTCCCGGACCTCGGCGAGCAGTGCCTCGGCCGGCGGGCCGTCCGGGCGGGAGACCGCGGCACGCCAGCGGGCGAGGCGCTCGACGGCCTCGTCCAGGGTGGCCTTGGTCCACTCCCAGTCCTCGCGGTAGTGGTGCGAGAGCAGGGCGAGGCGGATCGCCGCCGGGTCGACGCCCTCGCGGCGCAGCGCCGAGACGAAGACCAGGTTGCCGCGGGACTTGGACATCTTGTGCCCGTCCAGGCCGACCATGCCCGCGTGCACGTACGCCTGGGCGTAGGGGTGGCCGCCGGTGGCGACCTGGGCGTGGGCGGCGCCCATCTCGTGGTGCGGGAAGGAGAGGTCGCTGCCGCCGCCCTGGATGTCGAAGGACATGCCGAGGAACTGCAGGGCGATCGCGACGCACTCGATGTGCCAGCCGGGGCGGCCGTGGCCGAGCTCGGTGTCCCAGGCGGGCTCGCCCGGGCGGGCGGCGAGCCAGAGCAGGGCGTCCAGCGGGTGGCGCTTGCCGGGGCGGTCCGGGTCTCCGCCGCGCTCGGCGAAGATCGGGCGCATGGCCTCCCGGGCCAGGCCGGACACCTCACCGAAGTGCGGCTCCGACTCGACCGAGAAGTAGATGTCGTCGTCCACCTTGTAGGCGGCGCCGCTCGCCAGCAGCTTCTGGACCAGCGGGACGATCCACGGGATCGACTCGACGGCGCCGATGTAGTGGGCCGGCGGGAGCAGCCGCAGGGCGGTCATGTCCTCGCGGAAGAGCGCGGTCTCGCGCTCGGCGAGGGCCACCCAGTCCTGGCCGGTCTCGACCGCCCGCGCCAGCAGCGGGTCGTCCACGTCGGTGACGTTCTGCACGTACAGGACGTCGTGGCCGGCGTCCCGCCACACTCGCTGCACCAGGTCGAAGGCGTTGTACGTGGCGGCGTGGCCCATGTGGGTCGCGTCGTAGGGGGTGATGCCGCAGACGTAGATCCGGGCGGTGCCGTCCTGCGGGACGACCTCCCGGATACAGCCCGCGGCGGTGTCGTGGATACGAAGGGGGAGCCCCTGACCAGGCAGGGCGGGAACCTCGGAGGCGGGCCAGGCATGCATGGGAATCACTTTAACCGCGCGAACATTTGAAAGCCTAACCAGTACGCAAGATCGACTGGATTCGCTTCTCATCGTTGCCTGAGCGCTTCTGGACTGATAGGGAGCGGAGCTTGACGTGATCCGCTCGCCGGAGCCGCTGTTTGCCGGAGCCCCCGATTCCGGGCATGCGGATGAGCGCCCGGCCGGCCCTGCCGCCGACCGGGCGCCCGACCCCCTGGGGGTGCGGCTGGAGCCGCTACAGCCGCTGCCAGAGGGCCGGCACGTTCGGCGGCTCCCAGCCGGTGATGGCGGTGTGCCCCTGGAGGCAGCGGTAGGAGGCGCCGGCGTAGGTGACGCGGTCGCCCGCGTTGTAGAGCGTGCCGACGGTCCAGGTGCCGCCGGGCGGGGTGGTCGGGGGCGTGCTGGTGGGGGGCGCCGTGGTGGGCGAGGTGGGGTTCGGGCTGGTCGGCGGCGTGGTGGGCGTCTGCGGCACGTTCAGGACGAAGTCGAAGGTGCCCTCCTTCGCCGAGCCGACCTGGCGGACGTTCATCAGCAGCCGCGCGTCGTAGATGGTGTCGGTGCTGTTGCGCGGCTCACCGGGGAAGTAGAGCTGGGTGGTGAGCACCGGGCGGCCGGGCGCCTGGAGCTTGACGTGGATGTGCCGGGTGCGGCCCGGGTACAGGCCCGGCACGATGGTGGTGAGGGTGAACGCACCCTGGGCGTTGGTGAACTGGTGACCGCGGAAGGCGAAGCCGGTGTTGTCGTAGGCGCCGTTGACGTCGGCCTGCCAGAAGTCGAGCAGCACGCCGGAGATCGGCAGGCAGGCCCGGCCGAAGACGTAGCCGCTCACGGTGAGCCGGGTGCCGGGCGTGCTGTCGGTGATCAGCGAGGTCCGCAGCGGGGAGTTCGGCTTGAAGTAGGGGCCCTCGGTCTGCTCGATCGTCGGTGCGTCGCCGTCGTGGCAGGCGGGGGTGAGGCCGGGTGCCTCGCCGGTGCCGACCCGGTCGCGGGCCAGCGCGACGCCGCCGCCGATCAGCAGCGGGGCGGTGCCGAGGACCGCGGCCGCCTTGAGGACGGTCTTGCGGCTGATCCGGCGGTCGATCAGGCCCTCCGGCCGGGTGGGCTCTTCGGACGCGGGCATGGGCCGACTCCTTCGGTGTGGGGGTGTGGGGGTGTGGGGGTGTGGGGGACGGCCCTTGCCATGGTGGGGGCATGACAAGGACCGGGCCGGCGGCCCACCCGTTCCGTACGGGTCGGCCACCGGTGGCCAGCAGCCAACCTACGGGCCCCCCGGAGCCCCCGCGATGGACATGATCCGGGGATCGTGGTGATTTCCTCCGACCCGGGCCCGGAACTCCCCCGGCGTCATCCCGGTCTCCCGCCGGAAGAAGCGGCAGAAGTACGCCGGATCGCCGAATCCGGCCTCCCTGGAGACCTGACGAATGGTCAGCTCGGTGGAGGCCAGCAGCCGTTTGGCCTCCAGCGTCTGCTGCTGCCGGATCAGCCGGCCGGGCGTGCAGCCGGTGGCCTGCTTCACCAGGGTCTGCAGATGGCCCGGTGAGACGCCCAACTCCTGGGCGCAGGAGGCCACCGAGCGGTGCAGCCCGCCCGGGTCGGCGATCAACCTGGCGAAGGCGGCGGCCAGTTCGCTCACCCGGCCGGGCGCCGCACCGTCCGCGCCCGGGGCACAGGCGCGCAACGCCCGGACGATCAGGATGTGCAGGCTGGCCCGCAGCACCCCCGGGTAGCCGGCCGGCCGCGTCCGGTACTCCTGCTCCATGTCGGCCAGCAACGCGGCGATCGGCCCGGCGTGTTCACCCAGCGCCAGCGCCGGCCGGGCGGACAGGGTGCGGAGTGCGGCGAGGTCCACGGGATGGGAGAGCAGGAAGTCCTCGTTGAACAGGACGACCTGGCCGGTCAGGCCGTCCGCGTCGGCCCAGTAGTGCACCTGGCCGGGCGCGATCACGCACAACTGCGGCGGCTGCAGCGTCCGGTGGACCAGGTCCAGGACATGGGCGCCGCGGCCGCCGGTGACGTAGACGATCTCGTAGAAGGAGTGTCGGTGGGGGAAGCCCGCGCGGGAGAGCGGGCCGATGGCGTCGAAGCTGCCGATCGCGAACGGGAGCAGATGCGGCAGCGGGACCTGTAAGCGATGCAGCGGCAGGTCCAGGTGGGGGGTGGTCCGTCGCTCGTCCATCGGAGCAGTCTGCGGCCGAGCCGCCGTAGCGGTCCAGACCATTGCAGGCCGGGTCGGGTCGGCGGACGTGAGGCGGCGCGGTCCGGGGCGGGCGGTGCGGCCGCCCCGGACGGACCTGGACCTAGATGGGCGGCCAGGGGATGGACGGCCAGTCCTGCGAGGGCAGCGGGTGGCGGCCGGTGCGCAGCAGCTCGGCCACCCGGGCGCGGGTGGCGGTCAGCTCGGCGGCGGTCAGGTGCGGGGCGAGCCGCTCGCCGAGTGCGCCGTCCAGCTGCTCGGCGAGAGCGCCCAGCACCTCCAGCGCCTCCGTCGGCAGCGGCTGATCGGCCCAGCCCCAGAGCAGGGTGCGCAGCTTGCCCTCGGTGTTGAAGGTGACGCCGTGGTCGATGCCGTAGATCCGGCCGTCGGCGGCGGCGATCAGGTGACCGCCCTTGCGGTCCGCGTTGTTGAGCACCGCGTCCAGCACGGCGAGCCGGCGCAGCCGCTCGTCGTCGGGGTGGACCAGCAGGGCGGTCCGCCCGCCGCCGACCTCGGCGCGCACGATCGGCAGCCAGCCGGCCTCCGGTCCCCGCGGGTCCTGCAGGGCGAGCAGCGGATCGGCGTCCGGGTCGGGCTCCACCCACAGCTGCACCATGCCGGGTCCGTGCGGGCCGTCGCGCAGCACGGTGGGCGGGATCGACGCCCAGCCGGTGGCGGCGGCGAGCTCGTACGCGGCGACCTCGCGGCCGGCCAGCGTGCCGTCCGGGAAGTCCCAGAGCGGGCGTTCACCGGCCACCGGCTTGTAGACGGCCTGTGCGGTCGGGCCCTCCGGCCCGTCCAGGGTGACGCTGCAGTACAGCGCGGCGTTGGAGGCGTCGGTGAGCCGGCCGTGGACGGTCAGCGCGCCCTCGCGCAGCAGGCGCAGCGCGGTCGGTACGTCGGCGGCCAGGGCGGCGCCGGCCACCGGGTCCGACTGCGGCGCGGTCTCGGTGTTCAGCGCCGGTACCCGTTCGCGCGCGGGCACAGGTGGCCCTCCGGGTCGAGCGGCAGGTTGCAGAACGGGCAGGGCTTGCGCCCGGCCGCGACGAGGTCCAGCGCCCGCTTGGCGAACACCCGGGCCATCGCGCCGGAGAGCCGCACCCGCAGCATGTCCGGGCCGTTCTCGTCGTCCTCGAAGACGGTCTCGGCGGCGTCCTCGGCCGCTTCCTCCTCCTCGATCACCGCCTGCGCCTCGACGACCAGGCAGCTGTCGATGCTGTCCCAGGCCAGTGCCATGGTGCCGACCCGGAACTCCTGTTCCAGCGGCAGGTCCAGCGGCGCGGTGTCGAGCAGGTCGACCGGGGCCGCGGCGGGGATGGCGGAGTCGCCGCCGCTGCGCCGCAGGGCCTCGTCGAGGACCTCCTCGATCCGCTCGGCGAGCGCGGCGACCTGGGTCTTCTCCAGCAGCACGCTGGTGATCCGCCCCCGGGCGCTGGCCTGCAGGTAGAACGCCCGGGCGCCGGGCTGGCCGACGGTGCCGGCGACGAACCGTTCGGGCTGGTCGTAGAAGAAGACCTGACGGGGCACGCTCTCGCTCCGGATCGTTTCGATCGTCGTATGTCGGGTGTGTCGTGTGCTGTCGTACGTCTGGCGGATCTGTGTCGTATGTCTGTCGTACGGGTCCGGACGCTCGGACGGCCGGACCATTCGGGCGCCGCCGACCGCCCGGACACCGCTGGGCCGGGTCACGGCAGGCTCGCTAGTCACCCTACGACCTCCGGGCCCGGCCCGGGGAGCCGAGCCGGTGACGGGGGGTCCGGCGGCATCGGCGAGCCGGCCCGCGGCGGGGCCGGGGGCCGTAGCGGCTCCCGGGCGACCGTCACCGGCGCGGTGGGGCCGTCGCCGGGGCGGTCGGTCAGGCCGTGCCGCCGACCACCGCGTCCCCGGCCGGGGTCGCGTCCCCGCCCCCGTGACCGCCGCGGCTCGGCCTGGGCGCGAGCGAGGTGAGGTCGCCGGTGTCGCCCATTCTCAGCACGAAGGGCCGCTGCGGGGTGTAGCGGATCGCGGTGACCGAGCAGGGCTCGACGCTGATCCGCTGGAAGTGGTCGAGGTGCAGGCCGAGTGCGTCGGCCACCACCGCCTTGATCACGTCACCGTGCGAGCACGCGACCCAGACCGCGTCCTCGCCGTGCTCGGCGGCGATCTTGGCGTTCCACTCGCGGACCGCGTTCACCGTGCGGTGGCTCAGCTCGCGCAGGGATTCGCCGCCGGGGAAGGCCGCGGCCGCCGCGTGGTCCTGGACGGTGCGCCAGAGCGGCTCCTTGGCCAGCTCGGCGAGCGGACGGCCGGTCCACTCGCCGTAGTGGCACTCCCCGAGGCGCTCGTCCTCGGCGAGTGCCGCGAGTTCGGGGCGGACGGCGAGCAGTGGTTCCAGGGTCTGCCGGCAGCGGTCCAGCGGGCTGCTGACGGCCTGCACCAGCGGGACGGCGGCGAGCCGGCCGGCCAGCGCGGCGGCCTGCTCGCGCCCGGTGTCGTCGAGATCCACTCCGGGTGTCCAACCGGCCAGGATTCCGGCGGTGTTCGCGGTGGATCGGCCGTGGCGGACGAGCAGCAGGGTGGGCATGGGGCCAGCGTAAGGCCTCGCGGGCGGGCCGTGGGGCCCGGTTGCCCTCGCCGGCCGGCTGCCCGGTCAACCGCCGTCGGGGGGCTCCCCCCGGTCGGGTGGCCGTGGGGGCCGGTGCCGTGGCCGGTGTGCCGCCCGGCGCGGCCTCCGAGGTGCCGTCGCCGTGGCCCCGAGGTGCCGTCGTCGCGCTCCCGATGTGCGGTCGTCGCGGCCGTCGAGGGGCCAGAATGGCCCGCATGATCGTCCATTGCGCCATCTACCGCGACGGCCGCCGGATCGAGGGCCCCGAGGACCACACCGGCGCCCTCGCCGCCGCGCGGGCGGCCGGCAAGGGCAGCTTCGTGTGGATAGGCCTCTTCGAGCCGACCGTCGAGGAACTCGACCAGGTCAGCGAGGAGTTCTCGTTGCACCCGCTGGCCGTCGAGGACGCCGTCAGCGCCCATCAGCGCCCGAAGGTGGAGGCCTACCAGGGCTCGCTGTTCGTCGCGCTCAAGACGCTCGGCTACCACCCCGGTGGGCACGCGGTGACCAGCGGCGAGGTGATGGTCTTCGCCGGCGAGGACTTCGTGATGACGGTCCGGCACGGCACCGACAGCCCGCTCGGCGAACTCCGGGAGGAGCTGGAGCGACAGCCCGAGCTGCTGAAGTACGGGCCGAGCGCCGTCCTGCACTCGGTCTGCGACACGGTGGTGGACGGGTACGTCGACGTGGCGGTCGGGCTCCAGGCCGACCTCGACGAGTTGGAGGCCGACGTGTTCGCCCCCACCCGGGTCGGCCGCGACACCGCCGGCCGGATCTACGGCTACAAGCGCCAGCTGGTGACGGTCCGCCGGGCCACCGGGCCACTGCTGGACCCGATGCTGCGGCTGGAGCGCGGCGGCGTGCCGTTCGTCCGCCCCGAGGCGCTGCCGTACCTGCGGGACGTCGCCGACCACCTCGCCAAGGCCAACGACCAGGTCGAGGGCATGGACCGGCTGCTCTCCGACATCCTGAGCGCCAACCTCGCGCAGGTCAGCGTGCAGCAGAACAACGACATGCGGAAGATCTCGGCGTGGGCGGCGCTGGCCGCCGTACCGACCATGATCGCGGGCGTGTACGGGATGAACTTCGAGCACATGCCCGAGCTGCACCAGCCCTGGGGCTACCCGGCGGCGGTGGCACTGATGGTGACGGTCTGCGCGGTGCTGCACCGGGTGTTCAAGCGGCACGACTGGCTGTAGGGCGGGGCGCGGGCCGGGGGCCCGCGCCCGCGAGCGCCCGGATCACGCCAGCCCGGCACGCTCCATCGCCTCGACGCCGGTGCGCAGCGCCCGGACCCGCTCCTCCAGGGTGAAGCCGGCCGGCGCCAGGGTGAGCGTGGTGACGCCCGCGTCGGCGTAGGCCTGCATCCGGTCCGCGATCCGGGCGGTGTCGCCGACCAGCGAGGTGGCGTCGATCAGGTCGTGCGGCACGGCGGCCGCGGCGCCCTCGTAGTCCCGGGCCAGGTACTTCTCCTGGATCTCGTCCGCCGCCTGCTCGTAGCCCATCCGCCGGGCGAGCTGGTTGTAGAAGTTCTTCTCCTTGCTGCCCATGCCGCCGATGTAGAGCGCGGCGTAGGAGCGCTGGGAGTCGACCCCGGCCTTGATGTCGTCACCGACCGCGATGGTGACGGTCGGGCAGAGGTCGAAGCCCTCGTCCAGGGTCTGCCCGACCTTGGCCCGGCCGGCCCGCAGCGGGTCGAGGGAGAGCGCGGCGTGCTCGGGCGAGAAGAAGATGCCGAGCCAGCCGTCGGCGATCTCGCCGGTCTGCTCCAGGTTCTTCGGCCCGATCGCGGCGATGTACAGCGGGATGTGCTCGCGCACGGGGTGCACGGTGAGCTTGATCGGCTTGCCGGGCCCACCGGGCAGCGGCAGCGTCCAGTTCGCCCCCTCGTGGACCAGCCGCTCGCGGGACATCGCCTTGCGGATGATCTCCACGTACTCGCGGGTGCGGGCCAGCGGCTTGTCGAACTTCACGCCGTACCAGCCCTCGGAGACCTGGGGACCGGAGACGCCCAGGCCGAGCCGGAAGCGCCCGCCCGAGAGGGTGTCCAGGGTGGCCGCCGTCATCGCGGTCATCGTCGGCGTGCGGGCCGGGATCTGGAAGATGGCCGAGCCGACGTCGATCCGCTCGGTCTTGGCGGCGACGTACGACAGCACGGTGGCCGCGTCCGAGCCGTAGGCCTCGGCGGCCCAGCAGACCGAGTAGCCGAGCCGGTCCGCCTCCTGGGCGACGGCGGTGTTGTCGGCGTCCATGCCGAGTCCCCAGTAGCCGAGGTTGATACCGAGTCGCATCTGCCATGCCTTCCAGTCGGGTTGTCCGTGAGGGTAACCGCACGTCCGGCGGCAATGCTACTGGCCGGTAGCTGTGGGCTGGGCCACATCCGGATCGGCCGGTCGGGTGGTGATCGTTCTGCGGGTCTGCACACCTGCCCGGGCACCGGCCGCTACGCTCAGCCGACGTGGGGACGCCTCTCCCCACCTGCGCGTTTGCCGGGCCCGCCGACACCGCCGGTTTCCGCCGCACCACCGGTGCGGGCGGCGCGGGCCGCGGGTGGTGCGGCCGCGCGGTCCGCGTGGCGCAGGCGGTGCCGGCGGTACGAGCGGTTTCAGCGGTTTCAGCAGGACGAGCGGTCCCGGCGGTTTCGGTGGGACGAGCGGTATCAGCGGTATCAGCGGTGTTGTCGGCCAGTGGAGGGCCCGTCCGATGGAAAAGCGTCACCTCGGCCGTACCGGGCTACAGGTCTCCCGGCTCGGTCTCGGCACCATGACCTGGGGCCGCGACACCGACGAGCACGAGGCCGCCGCGCAGCTCAAGGAGTTCGTCGACGCGGGCGGCAACCTCGTCGACACCGCCGACGTCTACGGCGACGGCGGCGCCGAGTACCTGCTCTCCCGGCTGACCGACAACCTGATCCCCCGCTCCGAACTGGTCATCGCCACCAAGGCGGGCAGCGTCCCCGACTCCGCCCGCCGCTTCGACGGCTCGCGCGGCCACCTGCTCGCCGCCCTCGACGCCTCGCTGCGTCGGCTCGGCACGGACTACGTCGACCTCTGGCAGGTGCACGCCTTCGACCCGGCGACCCCGGTCGAGGAGACGCTCAGCGCCCTGGACATCGCCGTCGCCTCCGGACGCGCCCGGTACGTCGGCGTCTGCGACTACAGCGGCTGGCAGCTCGCGCGGGCCGCCACCTGGCAGCGCGCCCACCACGGCCGGGTCCCGCTGGCCGGCGCCCAACTGGAGTACTCGCTGCTCCAGCGCGGCATCGAACGGGAGGCGCTGCCCGCCGCCGAGGAGGCGGGCGTCGGGCTGCTCGCCTCCTCGCCGCTCGGCCGCGGCGTGCTCACCGGCAAGTACCGGCACGGCGTCCCGCAGGACTCGCGCGGCGCCTCGCCCTACCTCTCCGGCTTCGTCCAGCCGTACCTCGGGGAGCGCTCGCGCCGGATCGTGGACGCCGTCGCCACCGCCGCCGACGGGCTGGCCAGCAGCCCGCTCGCGGTGGCGCTCGCCTGGGTGCGGGACCGGCCGGGCGTGGCGAGCGCACTGGTCGGGGCACGGACGGTGGCACAGCTGCAGTCGGCGCTGTCAGTGGAGGCGCTTACGCTTCCGGGTGAGATCCGCGGTGCGCTCGACGACATCTCGTCGCCGGTCCACCGCTATCCGGACCAGGGGTGGAGCGAGCTCTAGGGGTTCGCGCCGCCGCCCGGTGCGGCCGGATCTCGATGACCGATGACCGATGGCTGCTGACGACCGATGGCCGACGAGGACGTGACCGACCCGGCCCGGGCCCGATCCGGCCCCGACCACGCCGACCGCGCGTACCGCGGTGGCGGCCGCGAACCGGCCGTCCCCCCGGGCACGGCGAGGGCGGCGCCCCAGCAGTGGAGTGACCTTTTGGAGCGAACGATGAGTGACACGGAGAACGGCGCTCCGGAGGAGACCTCGGCGGCCCCCGGCACGGACGTCCCCGACAAGGCGGCCGCCGTCGCGGCGCTGGCGGAGGCGATCCGGGTGGTCGGGCAGCAGTCGAGCCGACCGGCCGGCCCTCCGGCCCCCGGGGGCACGGCGCAGGCCCCGGCCGGGGAGGCCGGTGCGGCGGGCGGTCCCGCCACGGCCGAGGCGCCTGCCGCCGCCCGCCCCGCCCAGCTCCGGGCCGAGACGGACGAACAGCGCGCGCAGGCCCTGCGGGCCACCGCCGAGGTGCTCGCCGCGGGCGGCGCACCCACCGACCTCGCGCCCGCCGCCGTGGCCGCGTTCGGCGACGCCGCCGCCGAGGAGCTGCGCGCCGACCCGTGGTCCGTGCTGACCCTGCCCGGCGTCCGCCCCGAGCACGCCGACGGGTTCGCCCGCGGGCTGCTCGGCCCCGCCGCCGGGCCGGGCGACCCGCGCCGGGCCCAGGCACTGGTGCCGTGGCTGCTGGAGCAGTCCGCCCTGCGCGGCCACTCCGCCGTGGAGATCGGCGAGGTGACGGCCGGGCTCGACCGCCTCGGCCTGCCGGACCCGGCCGCCGCACTGCAGTCCGCCGTGGTCGACGGCCGGGCGATGCCCTTCCAGGAGGAGCTGACCGGCCCCGAGGCGCACAGCGCGGGCGGCGACGAGGACGACGAGCCGCCGACCCGCACCGTGCTCGCGCTGGAGCGGCTGGCGCTGGCGGAGGAGAGCCTGGCCGACGGGCTGGTCCGCCTGATGTCCACCTTCGTCCCCGGGGTGGACGAGGCCGAGGAGGACGGCGACGACAACAGCGGCGACGACGACGACGCCGAGCCCGCCGCGGAGGGCGCGGAGGGCGCGTCGGCCGAGGACGCCGCGGCGGACGCGGCCGAGGACGGCCTCGATGCCGCGGTTACCCACGCCGCCCCCGGCCCGACCGCCTGGGAGGCGGCGGCCGTCGCGGCGCCGTCCTCCTCGGCGACCGCCCTCGTCCGGGCCGTGGCGGAGAGCGCCCTGGTCACCCACACGGGTGGCGAGGCGGCCCGCGCCGAGCCGGTCGCCCTGGTGCGCGCCGCCGCCGGCCTCGGCCTGCGCGCCTGGGCGGCCACCTGGACCGAGCAGGGCCGGGACACCGTCGCCGCGCTCGCCGACGGCCCGGTGTCCGTCGCCACCCTCGCCGAGCTGCTGTCCGGTACGGCCGGCCCCGGCCGCTCCTCCGACGGCACGCTCGCCCTCGACGTCCTGGTCGTGCTCGACGCCCCGCTGCTGGACGTCGAGCTGGCCGCCACCCTGCTGGAGTCGCTCGCCGACGGCACCCGGCTGGTCCTGAGCGGCGACCCGGGTCAGCTCTGGTCGGCCGGCCCGGGCCGGTTCTTCGCCGACCTGCTGGCCGCCAGGGTCTGCCCCTCCGTGGCCTCCCGCACCCCGGACTTCGGTCCGATCGGCGAACTGGTCTCCGGCATCGGGATCGGCGAGCTCCAGCCCGTGGAGGCGCCGGACAAGGAGGTGGTCATCCTGACCGCCAAGGACGGCGGCGAGGCCGTCCACCGCGCGATCCAGCTGCTCACCGACTCCATCCCGCGCGCGCTCGGCATCCCCGCCGAGCAGGTGGTGCTGCTGACCCCCGGCCACGGCGGCGCCGCGGGCACCCGGGTGCTGAACGCCGCCGCCAAGGCGCGCCTCAACCCGGGCCCGGGCCGCTTCGGCGGCTTCGATCCGGGCGACCGGGTGGTGGACTCCCCCGCCCCCGGTGTCGTCCGCCCCGCCCGGGTGCTCGACGGCGACGCCAACGGCCTGCACCTGGAGTACCCGGACGGCTCGCGCCGCAGCGTCCCGCCGGCCGAGGCCGGCCGGCTGCGGCACGGCTGGGCACTGACCGTCCACCAGGCGGTCGGCCGCCGCTGGCCGGGCGCGGTCGTCGTCCTCCCCGAGGACGCGGGCGCCGCCCTCACCCGCCAGTGGGTCTACACCGCGTTCGGCCGCGGCGAGCGCCACCTCTCCGTGGTCCACGCGGCCGGCCCGGCCCTCCCCCAGGCCGTCGCCGAGCGCCCCGCCCCGCCCCGCACCACCCGGCTGCGGGCGATCCTCGCCGAGAACGCCGCCCAGGCCTACTAGCGCCTGCCGGCACCCGGGTGGTCCGGTCCGCGAGGCACCTCGCCGACCGGACCACCCCGGCCCGCCGCCCGGCCGGCCCGGTGGCAGGGACCGGGCGGCAGGACGGGACGGAACGGGGCCGGGTCAGTCGTCGGGGTCAGTCGTCCGGGTCCTCGTCGTCGTAGACCTCGCTGACGTCGAACCGGCAGATCAGCAGCTGCGGGTCCGCGTGCTCGAACGGTTCCGGCAGCCACTCCCCCGGCTCGGTCGGCTCGGCGGCGGCGACCCAGAGCGTGGAGTCACCCTCCTCCAGACCGAACTCCTCGCTCCGTGCGGCGATCTCGTCCGGCTCGTACTCGCCGAACAGCACACCGATGGCCGCGTTCACCTCGCCCGCCCCGCCCCCGCCGGGGGTCAGCGTGTCGTCCAGCCGCTCGGCCTGGGCGCGCAGCCGCTTCGGGTCGACGACGTGGTAGTCGCGGCGGATCAGCACGCTGATCGCCTCGGGCTGCTCGGGGCCGTGGTACCCGCCCGGCCCCTCGTCCCCGGGGACCTCGAACGGGGTGACCTCGTCGTAGACCTCGTAGAGGAGTTGGTCGTAGGCGATGGCCGCCGTCGCGAGCTGCTCGTAGGCGGCGAACACAGCGGGATCGTCCGCTGCGCTGGGGCTTGACACCGCTTCCAGATGACGGTCGATGGCGGCCTTGACCGCCTCGGCGGCGGCGCGTACCTCGGCAATGGTGGGCTGCGCGGCATCAGACATGGTGCAGACGCTATCTCCCCGCGGTGTCGGTACGCACAGCGGTTGTCACCTACGCCCGCGATTTCACCGCAACTTCCCCCCTGATGTCCGATCCGCGTGGTTCTGTACCCGCGCACGCCCGCGCAGGGCGCACGCATCCGGTACCGCCGGGCCGTCCGCCCACCGCTTCCGCGAGCCGCGATCGGGGTATCCCGTCCACAGTGGAAGCTGAACTGATGCACTGTCAGGGGCGCGGGTGGCGGACCCGCCGGGAGGGCGGCCGAAAATACCCGGGCCCGTTGTCGGAGGCAGGCCGTAGGCTTGCCCGCAGGTGTCCCTCAGGAGGAGCGTTTTGACCCCACCGAAGCCGGTCCGGCAGCCGGAGTACGAGTACCAGTCCTTGCGCATGCCGCGCGGCACCTCCCGCAACGCGGCGCGCCAACTGCTCACCGACCATGCCGAATACGGGCATTGGGAGTTGGACAGACTGCGACTGTTCCCCGACGGAAGCCGAACGGTGCTGCTGCGGCGGCGGATCATCCGGCAGGTCCGGAGCTGGTGACGGGCCCCGCGCGCTGATCGGTTCGGACCGCCCCCGCGCCCCCGGATCCTCGCCCGTCGGATCGGTGCGCGGCCACGCGTGTGCCGAGCCCCCGCGCGGCCGTGCACGCTGCGCAGGTCCGTGGGTCGTCCTCGTGAGCACCCGCCGGCGCAGCACCGTCTCCGGTGCCCGCGACCGTCCGTTCTCCGACCGACGGCCGCGGGCACACGGCGTACACCGCCGGGCCCGCACGGTGCCTACCGAGGCGGGCGGTCGCCCCCGCCCGGGATCCGGCGGGGGCACGGGTGCCGCCTCAGGCGGCGACCCCCTTCGGCGAACGCCTCACCCGACGCGGGGATGCCTCGCCGGGCGCGGCCTCCGCTCAGCGTGCGCCGGCACGGGAGCGGCGGTAGAGCACGCCCCCGCCCAGCAGCAGCGCGAGGCCGGCCGCGCCGAGCAGCTCGGTGCCACCCGCGCCGGTCGAGGCCAGCTGGCTGCCCCCGGCCGCCTCGGGGGCGGCCGTGCGCGCCGATGCCGGCACGGCGCCCGCCGTGGTGGTCGCCGCGGGGGCGCTCGTCCGGGGGGTCCCCGCCGGGGTGGTGGCGGAGGGGCCGCCCGTCCGCGGGTTGCCGGGCGTGGTCTCACCGCCACCCGGGTGCTGCCACGGCGGCGTGGACGGCTGGCCGGTGCCGGGCGGCGGCGGGTTGTGCGAGCCGTGCTCCTCGGGGCAGTCCTCGTCCGGCTGGGCGGGCGGGGGCGACACGGCCGGGCCCTCGTTCCCGCAGGCGTTCCCGAAGGCCGGGTTGCCGACGCCGACCACGTCGACCGAGTTGCCACAGGCGTTGACCGGGATGTGCACGGGCGCCTGGACGTTGTTGCCGGAGGCCACGCCGGGCGAGCCGGCCGCCGCGCCGGAGGCGGCGGCGCCCGAGGCGCTCTGGCCGCTGCCGCCGCCGGGGTGCCCGCTGACGTTGGCGCAGTGGTTGCCGTACGCCGGGTTCAGCACGCCGATCACGTCGACGGTGTTGCCGCAGGCGTTGATCGGCACCTCGACCGGTACCTGCACCGAGTTCCCGGAGGCCACGCCCGGCGAACCGGCGGCACCTCCCTGCGCCTCGGCGCCCGCGTAGGCGTAGCCGGCGGTCGAGGCCAGGACACTGCCGGTGGCCACGGCCGTGAGGAGCCCCTTCTTGGCTACATTCCTCATGATTTCCCCTGACGTATCGAGACGACGTTATGACCTTCTGAAAGTCGGAATTTCCGAATAACGAGCAAGGTCTTCGAGTGCACAGGGGACAACGAGGCGCAAGCGGCGAGGTTGAGCCGAACGAACTCGCTTCACCCGATCGAGCGACACGTCACCGGGTGGTTGCCAACGGGCCGCTCGCGCGACCCCGGCCGGCTCCGGACACGCAAGCGCCCCCGGTGTGGCGCGTCCGCCACACCGGGGGCCAAGTGAGTCGATCCGATGATCAGCCCGTCGACCTGTCGGCCGGTGGAGCACCGGCCGGTCGACCCGTCGACCGATCACACGGTCATCGCGTGCTCAGCGAGCGGCGCGGCTCAGAAGTTGGCGCAGTTGTTGCCGAACGCCGGGTTCAGCACGCCGATCACGCTGACGGTGTTGCCGCAGAGGTTCACCGGGATGTGCACGGGAATCTGCACCTGGTTGCCCGCGACCACGCCCGGGGAGCCGGCGGCCACACCGTTGGCGGCGGCGCCGCCGTGGGCGGACGCGACACCGGCGGCGGCCAGCACCAGCCCACTGGTGGCAGCGGCGACAGCGGCGATCTTCTTGACCTTCATCATTCCTCCTGTATGAGCAACGCAACCCGTTCGGCGGGCTGCATAGGAGTGAACGACGGTGTGGCAAACGGGGTACGGAGACTTTTCTCCATTCACCCGCAACGGTGATGACTCGCACAGGCAGTCGATCAATGGATTCCTGCAGAATCGTTTCTCTCGATCTCCATTTCACTGTCCCAAATCATTAGCTCGGACAATGCGGACGGCCCGCCCCCGGTACCCCGGGAGCGGGCCGCGGTCCCGCGTGCGGGACGGTCGTTCAGCAGGCGTCGATGAAGCGGTCCAGCACTCGCACGCCGAACTTGAGCCCGTCCACCGGCACCCGCTCGTCCACACCGTGGAACATCCCGGCGAAGTCCAGCTCCGGCGGCAGCTTCAGCGGCGCGAAGCCGAAGCAGCGGATGCCGAGGTCCTGGAACGACTTGGCGTCCGTCCCGCCGGAGAGGCAGTACGGCACGGCACGCGCGATCGGGTCCTCGGCCTGCAGCGCGCTCTGCATCGCCTCGACCAGCGCGCCGTCGAAGCTGGTCTCGATCGCCTTGTCCGAGTGCAGGCTCTCGCGCTTCACGCGCGGGCCCAGCACGCTGTCCAGCTCGGCCAGGAACTCCTCCTCGTAGCCGGGCAGGAAGCGCCCGTCCACGTGGGCGGTCGCCTGCCCGGGGATCACGTTCACCTTGTAACCGGCGCCGAGCATCGTCGGCTGGGCGGTGTTGCGCAGCGTGGTGCCGATCATCTTGGCGATGCCGCCCAGCACCCGCAGCGTCTCGTCCATGTTCTCCGGGTCGAGCCGCACGCCGAGCGCGTCCGACAGCTCGTCCAGGAAGGCGCGGACGGTCTTGGTGATCCGCAGCGGGAACGTGTGCCGCCCGAGCCGGGCCACCGCCTCGCACAGCTCGGTGATGGCGTTGTCGTCGTTCTCCATCGACCCGTGCCCGGCCCGGCCCTCGACCGTGAGCCGCATCCAGTGCATGCCCTTCTCGGCCGTCTCCACCAGGTAGAGCCGCACCTGGTCGTTGACGGTGAAGGAGAAGCCACCGACCTCGCCGATGCCCTCGGTCACCCCTTCGAAGAGGTCCGGGTGCTTGTCCACCAGGTACCGGGCGCCGTACGTGCCGCCCGCCTCCTCGTCCGCCACGAAGGCCAGCACCAGGTCGCGCGGGGGCTTGCGCCCGGTCCGCAGCCGGTCGCGCACGACGGCCAGCGTCATCGCGTCCATGTCCTTCATGTCGACCGCGCCGCGCCCCCAGACGCAGCCGTCCGCGATCTCGCCGGAGAACGGGTCGTGCGTCCAGTCCGCCGCGTTGGCCGGCACGACGTCGGTGTGCCCGTGGATCAGCAGGCCCGGGCGCGAACGGTCCTCGCCCTCGATCCGGACCACCGTCGAGGCCCGCCCCTTGGCGGACTCGAAGATCTGCGGCTCGATGCCGAACTCCGCGAGCTGCTCCGCCACGTACTCGGCGGCCTTGCGCTCGCCCGGGCCCGAGCCGTCGCCGTAGTTGCTCGTGTCGATCCGGATCAGGTCGCGACAGATCTCGGCGACCTCCGACTCAGCCGTCACCTTCGGCGCCGCCGCCCGCCCCGCCGCCGACTCGCTCCGCTCGCTCACGGTCACTCCTCGTCTCAGCCCCGCACCGACGCACCAGCGCGCCACCCCCGGGACCTGCACCCGGGCCGTACGAGCACGTCCGCCCATCCTCCCCCAGCCCCCCACCCGTATCCACCCCGCGGGGGCCCGGGAAACGGCGCGAAACCCCCTGGTCACACCCCCGCCACAGAGCCCCCCTTGCCCTGGTCACCGCCCCCGCCCACCGGTCCACAGCCGTTTTGGGAGCGCAAGCCGATCTTTGCTACAGTTACATCTGTCAGCGCGGCCGACGAGGCCGAAGAGACAACACCCGGTCCGGGTGGCGGAATGGCAGACGCGCTAGCTTGAGGTGCTAGTGCCCTTTATCGGGCGTGGGGGTTCAAGTCCCCCCTCGGACACCAGCAGGGTCGTCGACGTGGTCGGCGAGAGCAATGCGGGTCAGGAGCAATCCTGGCCCGCATTTTGCGTTGCGCGAGACCCTGCGGCAGTACAGGCCGACGGTCACCCGAAGCCAGTGACGGCAGCGGCGGATCCGGGCGTGGCGCGCGGGGCCGGCCGGACGGATCTGCGCAGGTGGCGGGGTGTTTCGGGTGCTCGGATACCCTGGGGCGGTGAACGAGAACCTGCCCCCGTGCCCCCGCTGCTCCAGCGAGTACACCTACGCGATGGACGCGCTGATGGTCTGCCCGGAGTGCGGGAACGAATGGACGTCTGCCGAGAGCGCCGGCCCCGACGGGGTTGCCGCCGGGGAGCGGGTGATCAAGGACGCCGTCGGGAACGTGCTGAGCGACGGCGACACGGTGACGGTCGTCAAGGCGCTCAAGGTCAAGGGCAGCCCCTCGGGGATCAAGGCGGGCACCAAGGTGCGCAACATCCGCCTGGTCGACGGCGTCGACGGGCACGACATCGACTGCAAGATCGACGGGTTCGGCCCGATGCAGCTCAAGTCGAGCGTGGTCAAGAAGGCCTGAGCCGTCACAGGCCGTGCTGGTCGAGGATCCTCAGGAGCTTGCGCCTGCGCCGCTGCTCGGCCTTCAGGGCCGCGAGGTCGTCCGCGAAGGCCGCCTCCGTCCCCAGGGCCCGGTGGCAGGCCCGGGCTTCGAGCAGCAGCCGGGCCATCTCCCGGTAGGGGCCGTCGCCGGTCAGCGGCTTGAGCCGCTCGATCGCCCGGCGGTACCCCTCCAGCGCCTCGGCGGGCCGGCCGGCGCCGGCGCCGGCGCCGGCGCCGGCGCGGCCGAGCTGCGCCGGCAGGGACGGTTCGAGGCCGCGCTCGGCCTTGGCGAGCTGCCGCATCAGGTGCTTCTCGGCCCAGCCGGACGGATTGCTCCGGCTCGCCTCCTCCGCCCTCTCCCGGACCCGTCGCAGGCCCGGTCGGCCGAGGAGGTCGCGGTAGTCGCCGAGCTCGGCCTCCAGCAGGTGGTCGTGGTCGCCCAGCAGCCGGTCGACCAGCCACTCGGCCAGCTCGGTGCGGTCCGGCGGTGCCGCCCGGCACGCCTCCAGGTGGGCCTCGTCGAGATCGGCGGCGACACCGCCGACACACCCGGCGGAGTCGTCGATCCGGTCGTAGGACCGGCCGAGCAGCCTGATCGCCTCCCTGGCCAGGGCGACCGCCTGCTCGGCCTGCCCCTCCGCCGTCAGGGCGCGGACGGCCGCCACCGCCTCGCCGGCCTGGAGCGCGTAGGCCTGGGCGTCCGCGTACTCGACGTACCCGTGCCGGCTGAAGCGGCCGACCGCGAGCAGGTCGGCGATCCGGGCCCGTAGTTGGGCGGGATCGGCCTGGGCGGTCGCGGCCCGGAGCTCCAGGCGGCGGCGCAGGCTCCGGTCGCCGTCCATCAGTTCGCGCACCAGGAGCAGCAGGTCGTCCCGCGAGCGCGAACCGAGCCAGGACGCCAGGGCGCCGGCCCGGGCCTTCCCCTCGGCCTTGAGCCGGGGCAGCTCGTCCCACTTCTCCAGCACCACCAGACCCACCGCGACGCAGTGCTTGCAGAAGTTGCCGTCGAGCCCGTAGGGACAGTCGCACTCGCCCGACAGCCCGTACTCCTCGTCCAGCTCCAGCACGACCTCGTAGGCCTCGGTGCCGCTCACGACGGCGGTGAACCGCTGGGCCCCGACGTCGAGTTCGGCGACCGCGTCCCGGTAGCCCAGACCTCGTTCGAAGGAGCGCGGCCCGGCCAGCCCGCTCAGGTCGTCCTCGGTGAATCCGGCGCTGCTCGTCACACCGTCATTCAAGCAAACCGCAGCGGCCGACCGACGGGCTTCGGCCCGTCAACGGGCCGTCCAGACGGGGCAGGCCGGGTGGTGGCGGTGGGTGCGGATGATGGTGCCGCCGAGCGAACGGTGCTCGGTCGTGGAGACGGCGCAGCAACGCGGTGTCGCGGTGGCGGTGCCGGGGGCGGGACAGCGCGGGGACGCCGGCGCGGTCGAACCGGGCACGGTGGACGGGGCGGAGGTGTGCGTCGGGGCCGGCGTCCGGTGCGGGGCGGCCGGGCGGCGGCGCCGACGGCGGGGAGCAGAAGTGGTCACGCAGCGAGATTGCCCCGGCCGCGGCCGGTGAATCCGGGACTCACCCGGATGGGCGACCGCGGGCGGGGAGCCGGGGCAGGCCGGGACGGCGTCAGAAGGTGATCGTCCGGCCTTCGGCGGCGGCCTGGCGGGCGGTGTAGGCGACACCGTGGACCTTGAGCCCGCTCGGGTCGAGGAGAGTGATCGCTCCACCGTGGTTGCCGAGCGTGAGACCGCCGGCGGTGTGGACGGTGCGGGTGGCGCCGGCGGCCAGCGGTCCGGCGGGCAGGGCGAGGCGCTGCTCGGACTGGTCGACGAGGTGCCATCCGGTCAGGTCGACTGCCGCGGCGGAGGTGTTGAGGACGGTGACGGTCTCGTCCTCGGGCCCCGGGCCGACCGGGTTGACCAGGGCGGCGACGATCCGCAGCGGGGCGTCGTGGCCGGTCGGGTCGGTCGGACGGGGCGGTGTGCCGGGCAGGGGGTGGCCGGTGGTGTCGTCGGTGTGCCAGGCCTGGGACTGGAAGGCGAGGAAGACCGCGACCCAGCGGTTCTCGGCCGGCAGGTGGATCAGCAGGCCGCCGTCCTGGTAGACGCCGTTGTCGGAGCGGAACCGGCCGCCGTTGCCCTGGTTCATGTGGACGTCGTGGACGCCGTTGCCGGGCCGGAAGCCGAACACCTTGTCGGGGACGCCCGGTTCCGGACCGAAACGCTGGCCGATCACGTAGACGGCGGCGGCCGGGTCGTCGATCGCGCGCCCCACGTAGTGGTCCAGCAGGTCGGCGAGGTCGTTGTCGGCGCCCGGGAGGCCGGGCGGAAGGATCCGCAGCGCGGCCGGGTCGAAGAGGTTGCCGCGGATGAAGTCCAGCGCGGCGGTGCCGGGCTTCGAGGGCAGGTCGGTCCAGCCGCTGCCGGCGGCCGGGAGCAGCCCGGTGAGCGGGTGCCGGAAGTCGTCGACGACGACCTGGAGCAGTTCCGAAGGGGCCTGCTGGGATTCGACGTTGACCGCCGCCCGGTAGTCGGTGCCGGCCGCGTCGCGGAGGTGGATCTGGTAGTGCGGGGTGTCGGTGCTGTCCTCGCGGCGGCGGTCGACGGCGGTGGCGGCGAGCACGCCGTAGTTCTTGAGGGGCATGGGTGAGGTGTCCTTGGGCCGGTGGGTGGTCGGAACGCACTCCGTTGTCCCGCACCCGCGGCCGCCGGCACCGGCGAATCGACGGATGTTCACCTGTTGTCCGCCCGAGGCTTCGTTCACCGGGGATGTCGTCGGCCCGGACCGGCTGTCCGAACGCCGGCGGCCACAAGGAGACGGCCGGCGAGGGACGGCCGGCTCACCCTCCCGTCGCCGGCCCGGCCTCGGCCGGGGCCCGGCCGCCGAGCCGCGCGGCCGCCCGGCGGCGGCCGAGCGCGTGGAGCATCTCGGCGACGACGAAGGCCGTCACCGAGGCAACGATCAGCAGCGGCATCGCGTTCGCCGAGTCGGCGCCGAGCAGTACCGACGCGAGCACGATGCTGGTGACCGGCAACCGGGTGACCGCGGCGCCCGAGGCGGCGAGGCCGGCGGCCAGGCCCGGGGTGTAGCCGAAGCCAGGCAGCGCACCGCAGGCCACCCCGACGGCCGCGCCGATCAGGAGCGCCGGGAAGATCGGGCCACCGCGCAGACTGCCCAGCGCGATGCCCCAGCCGAGCGCCTTGCAGAGCACCAGCGCCAGCAGCGCGCCGACCGGCCAGGACGCCGGGTCGGCGGCCAGGTTGGCGAGGGTGATCTGCCCGGAGAGCGCGGCCTCCTCCGGCGAGCGCCCGGTGAGCAGCGCGTACGCGCTGATGCAGACGCCGACCGCGACGGCGCACAGCACCGTCCGGGCGGCCGTCGCCCGCACGGTCGGCGCGGGGCGGTCCGGCCGACCGGTGACGTACCCCTTGACCTGCCCGCCGAGGGAGCGGCCGGTCACGCAGACCGTCGCGACCACGATCGCGACCGGGAGGCCCCAGAGGAAGTCACCCGCGTCGGGAATGCCGGACGCGGGCACCGAGGGCAGCGAGAGGGCGCCGATCGACAGTCCGGTCCAGTGGCCGAAGCCGGTGAACACCAGTGCGCCGATGCCGCTCGCCAGCAGGCACGGCAGGATCAGCGCCGTCAGCTGCGGGCCGCCGAGCCCGGCCGCCTCGATGATCATCACGGCGGCGACCAGCGGGCTGCCGAAGATGGTGGAGATCGCCGCCGCCGAGCCGGCCGCGCCGAGCACGGGGCCCAGCTGGGGCTTGGCGGCCAGCCAGACGGACCGGACGGCGAGCAGGGCGAGGCCGCTGCCCAGGCCCATCAGCGGCGCCTCGGGACCGAGCACGACACCGAGCGGCAGACAGGCCAGCGCCGCCAGGACCACCCCGGGCACGGCCTTCGGCAGGATGGGCGGGCCGCCGAGTCCGTCCACCGGGATGTGGCCGCCCCGGCCCGGCAGCCAGGTGATCACCGGGACGACCAGCAGCCCGGCGAGCAGCAGCGCGGGCAGCGGCCACCACCAGGGCGCGCGGTCCAGGCCGAGCGCGTCCGGGAGGCTCTCCCAGACCCAGTGCTGGAGTTCGTGTTCGAGGCTGACGAAGCCGAACGCGGCCAGCGAGACCGGGATGCCGACGAGGGCCGAAATCAGCAGGAGGCCCAGGTAGCCCTTCTTCAGCGGCACCGCGCGCACGGCGTCGGGGCCGCTGCCCTGCTGCCCGGTCTGTTCGGGCATGCCCGCTCCTTCGCGCTCACCGGGGCCGGCCGCTGCCCGGTCCCGTCCTGGGACCGAGTCTCGCCCGGGGCCCCGGAGCCCGCGCCCCGGTACGGCGCGCCCCCGGGCGGGTTACGCCGTACGGGTGAGCCGTCGTCAGACCAGGTCGGAAGGCCCGCGGAACCGGCCGTCGCGGCCCGGCGGGCGCGCGGACGGGGCCCGGCGGACGGGTACGCGGGCGGCCGCTGGGGTGACTACGGGACCTGCCGGGACTCCTCCAGCGCGCTCTCGATGCCCTGCACCATCCGCCAGAGCGGTGCCCGGCGGCTGGCGACCAGCACCACGACGTCGTCCGCCTCGGCCTCGCCGTCCGCCGTGCCCTCGGCCGGCCGGTCGCTCCAGGTGCCGGTGACGAAGGCCATCGCCGCGTCCACCTCGGTGATCCAGTCGCTCTCTCCGCCGGAGCGCAGCCAGGTGCGCAGCGCGTGGTTGTGCGCGGAGACCACCGCGGCCGCGATCACGTCGGCGCGCAGCCCCCCGTCGGACCGCTCGGCGAAACGCCCGCGCAGATAGTGCGCGAGCATGTGCTCGTAGCGCCAGACCACCGACAGCTCGTACGCCCGCAGGCCGGGCACCTTGCGGGTGAGCCGGTAGCGCTGGACGGAGAAGGACGGCTGCTCGGCGTACATCCGCAGGACGAGGCGGGCGGCGTCGCAGGCGTGCCGGACCGGGTCCTCCTCGCCGGTGCCGGACTCCAGGAACTCCGTCATCTCGGCGAGGCTGCGCTCGTGGTCGGGGAAGACCACGTCCTCCTTGGCCGGGAAGTAGCGGAAGAAGGAGCGCCGGCCGACTCCGGCGAGCGAGACGATGTCGTCGACGGTGGTCTGTTCGAAGCCGCGTTCCAGGAAGAGCTCGAAGGCGGCGGCGACCAGCGCCTCGCGCATCGCCGGCTTCGGCGGACCGTCGTTCATGGGCTGGTCCTGCTCTTCCTTCTCGCTCATTCCCGGAACATAGCACCGGCTTCGAACAGCCGAGCCAACGTGTGCGGCGGGGTGCCCGGGGGTGCCCCGCCGGTGCCCGCTACGGCAGGTTGCGGGCCATCACGATGCGCTGGACCTGGTTGGTGCCCTCGTAGAT
>NZ_JBHVWC010000028.1:0-3230 GCF_042882445.1 Kitasatospora sp. NPDC058218
CTCTGGTGGTCGTCGGCCGCTTCCGATGTGTCTTCGCGCGCGGGAGCGCAGTTCGTCCCCCCGCTGGTGTCCTAGGCCCCGATCGACGCCCCCGCCGCTTCGCCGCCAGGGGATCTTCCCTTGAGCGGCGCGAACATGACAGTGTGGCGGAATGCGCACTCGTCTCCTCGCCGCCACCCTCACGGCGTTCGCCGCGGTGAGCCTCGCTGCCTGTTCGTCCGGCTCGGGTTCGAGCGGCACCGCGGCCGGCTCCCCCACCACACCGCCCGCCGCCACCACGTCCGCGCCGGGCACCCCCACCCCCGGCGCCACCGGCGGTACCACCGGCGCGCCGACCACGGCGGCCGCCCCGGCCGCCCCGACCACGCCCGCCGTGCCCCCCGCGGGCAGCCCCGACGGGCCCGCGTCGGGATCGGCCTCGCCCGGCGCACCCGACGCCCCCGACACCCCGGCGCCGCCCAAGCCCGCGCCGCCGGCCGACGCGGGCCTGCCCGCCAAGCCCGGCTCGGACGACACCGTCCGGCTGGTCGCCGCGCTCGACGCGATCGACCCGGCGATCGTCGGCGGCAAGCCCGACCAGGCCGTCGACCGCGCCCGCAACCAGTGCCAGTCGATGTACCAGTTCCCCAAGGACCGGGCCAAGTTGGTCGAGCTGGCCAACCAGCGCTTCACCGCCCCCGACCACCCGCAGGGATTCGGCACCGAGAAGGCCGAGAAGATCCTCGACGCCCTGCGCGCCACCCTCTGCCCGCCGGCCTGACGCCCCCTCGCCCCCGCGGCCGGGCAGGGTCGCCCCGAGCAGCCCGGTGTCCTGAGCACCGGGCCGCCGTGGTCGCGCGCAACGACCGGCGCGCGGCCACGGCACCCTGCGCGCACAGCGCCGCGCGGTCGGCCGGGCCGCCCGCACCGCAGCAGCACGCACCGAACTGCCGTGCGAGGCGCAGACAGAGCGGTGTAACGTCGTCACCAGGTGAGCCGGGAAGACTGGTCGGCATGATGCTGACGCCTGCCCAGGGAGAGCCGTGACCACCGAGCCGAACGCCACCACCGAGTCCGTCCGGGACCGCCTCGGCCCGCTGGTCCGGGTCGACGGCCGGTGGACCCTCGGCGATCACGAGGGCCGGGCCCATCTCACCTTCGAACGCGAGGGCCTGGTGCACCGCGTCGCGGGCCGGGAGCCGCACCCGGTGGCGTGGGAGCGACTGATGGAGCTGGGTGTGGCGGTCACCGTCGACCGGTTCTCCAGCTCGAAGTTCGGCGGCCTGCTGAGCAAGGCCCCCGGCATCACCACCCACGGATCCTGCCTGCGGGCCATGGTCCGGCACCCCTACGACATCTGGCCGGCGGAGTTCAGCCACCACCGCGGGTTCTACTCCGCCCGCGAGATCGCGCTCCTGCAGTCGCTGCTCGGTGTCGTCGTCGACCGGAAGCGGGCGGAGCTGCTCGGTGACGACGCCTGGCTGACCGCCGCCGTCCGCCGGCTGGCGGAGCACCACTACGCCTTCAAGTGGCGCAGCGCGGACGATGTCGTCGTGATCGTCGACGAGCTGCTCGCGCAGGCCTCCTGACACCTGCTCGGCTGCGGACACGCCGAGCCGGCCCTGTGGGCGGGGGTCCACCCGCTCGGGCGAACGGCCACCCTTCCTCGCGAATTCATCGGACCCCTGACGCCCGGGCGGCATCGCCCGTCACCGGCGGATGGTGCGCCCGGCGACCGCCCGATCCCTCCGCTGACGAACTGTTAGGAGCCTTGACAGACGAGTGGTCTAGTCCAACCATAAGCATGTCGATCCGACCGGGATGCACTGTGGGGGTGTGACCACCGGCGGCTGAGGCATTGCCCTGCCCTGCCCTGCCCTGCTCCGCACCGCCCCCGACCCGCACGGCGTACGCGTGCCCACGCAGCGTCGTCCGCCCGTTCCGCGTGTCCACGGGGTTCCGCACGCCCGCATGCCGCACGCCCCCACCACGTCCCGCAGTTCACCGCTCCGCAGCTTGCCACCTGCGCAGTTCCGTCGCGCAGCCCCAGCACTTCACCAACGTCCTGCCCCACCACGTCTGTTGGAGAAACTCATGCGTCTACGCAGAACGATCCAGGCGGCCCTGACCGCCTGTGTCACGCTGGCCGCGTCGGCCGGCCTGGTCGCCGTCGGGACGGCCTCGGCCGAGGCCGCCACCCCGCTGCCGACCCGGGTGTTCGCCCCGTACTTCGAGGCCTGGACGGGCCAGAGCCCGGCCGCGCTGGCCGCCCAGTCCGGTGCCAAGCACCTCACGATGGCGTTCCTGCAGGCCGCCACCAAGGGCTCGTGCACCCCCTACTGGAACGGCGACAGCTCGATGCCGGTCTCGCAGGCCACCTTCGGTGCGGACATCGCCACCATCCGGGCCAACGGCGGCGACGTGATCCCGTCGTTCGGCGGCTACACCGCCGACAACACCGGCACCGAACTCGCCGACAGCTGCACCGATGTCAACCAGATCGCGGCCGCCTTCGAGAACGTCATCACCACGTACGACATCAGCCGGATCGACCTGGACATCGAGGACAACTCGCTGACCAACACGGCCGGCATCGACCGCCGCAACAAGGCGATCAAGCTGGTGCAGGACTGGGCCGCCGCCAACGGCCGCTCGATCCAGTTCTCGTACACGCTGCCGACCACGACGAGCGGCCTGGCCTCCAGCGGGCTGGCGGTGTTGAAGAACGCCGTCACCAACAACGCCCGGATCGACGTCGTCAACCTGATGACCTTCGACTACTACGACAACGCCGCGCACGACATGGCCGCCGACACCCAGACCGCCGCGACCGGCCTCTACAACCAGCTGGCCAAGCTCTACCCCACCAAGACCCCCGCACAGCTGTGGGGTTCCATCGGCATCACCGAGATGGTCGGCATCGACGACTTCGGCCCGGCCGAGACCTTCACCGTGGCCAACGCGACCACGGTGTACAACTGGGCGGTCTCGAAGGGCATCAACACGCTCTCCTTCTGGGCGCTCCAGCGTGACAACGGCGGCTGCCCGGGCACCGGCGGCCGGGACGACTGCTCCGGGATCAGCCAGGGCACCTGGGACTTCAGCCACATCTTCTCCCAGTACACCGGCAACACCCCGGTGGGCAACGACTTCTCGGTCGCGGTGAACCCGAACTCCGGCACCGTGGCCGCCGGTTCATCCACCAGCGCGACGATCTCCACCGCCGTCACGGCCGGGTCCGCGCAGAGCGT